>JABWAQ010000028.1 GCA_013360945.1 Candidatus Brocadia sp. | reverse complement strand
TTCACTTATGCCATTCCACCCCCTTAATCCCCCGCCAGCGGGGGACAATGGGGAGCAACATCTCCGGCAGTTTTTATACCCTTGTGAATCATTTTGATGCATGGACAAACCTGGTTTGTCCATGCGTCTCAAGCCGCTCAGTTTAATACCTGTTGCTGGTTCAATCTTGCAGATTGAACCTTGTATTTGGCATCGGCCTGTACATTTTAATTAATGGCAGGCATACGAAATCTGCAAAACGTTTGATTTAATCGTGGGCGATTGAACCAGCCGATACCCCTATGCCCCTGACCTCTGTATTCCGGCCTTTAACTTACTTACGTTTCTGCCTCTTTAAACTCCTTGTCGCGGTATCACCCGTCCTCACCCTTACCTTTTCAGGGCCGTGCATGGTGCTCACCCCGTTGTAGTCTATGTCTTCCAGCTTGTAGTAGAAAGTGCCATTGCCTGGTGTGTCGATATAACTGTAGCTGGCCCCGGATACCGTATCGCCCTGAGCAGGAATGAGCGTATCGTTGATTTTTTTGTATTTGCCATTCTCTAACTTGGCGCGGTAAAGGTTGAAACCCGCATTGTCAACCTCGGTAGCCGTTTCCCATGCCAAAGTAACGCTACCGTCTTTGCCCGCCTTGGCGTCAAAGTAAGCTAAAGTAATAGCTGTTTCACATCCATCCAAAAGCGTTTCAAAATGTATTTCGCTTCCCTCATTGGTACCTTCACTGTTCTGCGCAACTACTTTATAAAAATAATCCTCACCAGGCATTAATCCGCCTATGTTTGCGCTTACAGCAATGTCGCTAGTCCCTCCGCCCACACTCTCTATTGCTGTATCAATAGGCAAACCTACACCCGTACGATATGTGAACCATACTGTCGTTGATAGGCCGTTCGGATTAACTGTTCCATGTAATATCGCTGAATCACACGCTATATCAGTTGGATTATCAGTTGTTGCAGAGGCCAAATCACCACTAACAAGACTACTCCCTGAAATGAAAACCGTAGAATCATAGACTTCGTCTGATGTATCTGCAATTGCCAGTTTCATATGATGGGTGACATCAGGTGTTACGGTTACCTGTGCAGTGAGCACGGTAGTAAAACCATCATACTGAAGATTATCGAATGGTGTTGGCATTCCAAGGTCATCAGGGTCATTATTAATATAAAATGCTGAATTACTCAACAAATTGACATTGTTGATTGCAACGGGCGTTGTCGTGCTGGGAATTAAGGCAATGTTAACGCCATCTACAAAAAAACCAAATACATCATTAAAAGATGAGCCAACAAATTCGTTGTATTCTTCCGAAGCAAAAACATATTGAAAAGCTAAGACATCCCCGGTTGGAATAAAATCGAACTCAAGTACTGCCGCGTCAAGCGTATCGGCCGAAACCAATGCGTCAAGGTCGGAGTCGCCTGGCTGACCGTTATCTACTGAAAAGAAGTCCGAATCATTGGGACCATTTACAAAAGATATGTCTCCGGAACTGAGAATAATGCCACTCTCTATCCCTATTCCATTTGACAATCCATCGCTGAAACTACCCGCCGCTACATTTGCACCCGTAAATGTTGCATTACTCACGCTTACCCCCACCCCAACTAGCGACTCGGCAAGTTGTGTTGCGGTAAGTGTATTTAAATCAGAGGTTACAGCCAACGGTTTAGATGTTCCAACAACACTTTTGCTACGGTTCTTACCGGAAAACGTGTTTTTCTCTGATGCCTTTTTACGTATCTCTTTTAATTGTTCAAAAGAAAGTTGCTGACCATACGTCTCAAAAGAAAAAATGACCGTGAAAAACATGATCAATCCCATAAAACGGCATATTACAGCATTATTCATTCTCATTTTCCCCCCCTTTTTTTCTAATCCTAATTTATTCTTTCCCCTTGCACTTGCACCATACTATTTTTCTTTGTCAGTTATCGACTCCTTTTCATCTGCAGCAAATATAGCTACCGTATGCGTAAAATACTTTTTGCGATGATCCATAAAAACAAAAAAGCCTTACTACCAAGATATTTATGTGAAAACGTCTTCGGTAGTAAGGCTGTCTTTTTTCACCATAGTGTCTTTTAACTACGTCCCTGTATATTTCAAGACCCTATCACTTTGCGCCCCCTGATCACTCAGGGTTTACCTTTATCGTGATGTATTCTATCTATGTCGTTATATGGGCAATACAAATGCCATGATACCGATACATGAAAAGTATTACGACATTGTTTAGTTGTAAGATATTTCCCTGATTTCTATTAGAACCATGAAAAAATAAATTAATGCAACGATGCATGTATACCTACAAAGAGTTAAAAAGTGTGCCATGTCACAGAAGTGTGTCTGTCACACAAGTGTGTCATGGCACAGTTCATGATAACAAGATACAAAGTGTTTCAAATAGTTCTAAAAGGGGATGCTTCACCTCGTCCAACATGACAAGAAAGTCATTCTGAATAAAATAAGGGTTTAAGCGCCTAATTATCCAACACCACTATGCTAGCAAAGATCTCCAGCGTTCGCAGTACATCCCCACTTACCTCATGTCCACGGGTTACAGAGCACACACACAAGGGGTCAAGCATATCAACTTCGACTCTTTTGATAATTTGAGAAATATACTTGTCGCTTTTCAGTGTTTCCCGTAACCATTTTTGTGTGTGAATTACGAAAGTCGGGGTAACCCGTTCCGCAATGATTGAGCGAATTGGGAATAGTCAAAGATACGGATTTTTTTCTACGGAAAGAACGTCATAGCCTTTCCATAACAAAAAGGAGTTAATGTGCCTTGGATAATAAAACGGTGTACTTTTACATATCCTGATGTTAAATCTGCGGCGTTTTGTCATGCCCGCAATATTTAAAAATAGACAGTTATGGATGTCAGGAACATGTGGTCATTGAGATCGAACTCTGTGCCTGAGAGACCAAAGTCCTCACCGTTTACATCGTCTGCCCATCGGAATTGGTAGGCGCCGTCCAGACTGAATCTTTTAAAGGTAATGCCACTTCCGACACTGAAGCCATATACGTCTGTTGGGTTATCGAGTGATGGCCGAGGGTCGTAAAACAGCCCACCGCGAACGGGGACAATTACCTTTTGCCCGAATATCAGGTATTCTGCACCGCACTTCACCGCGTAGGTATCATCGATTTTTCTACCGGTAGATACACCACCCAACGGCCGCGTCTTATTGCCATCTTCGTCTTTCTGTTTAAATACAGACCAATCGGTCCACGTGATATCCATGGAAAAAGACATCGCATCGCTGTATCGGAAACCCAATCCGGCGCCGAAGGCCATAGGGTAGTCTATCTCAAAATGTTCCCTGTCATGAAATGTGGATTGTCCTAATGGAGAGACAATGGAGGTGCCATCGGTAATACGATCGACATCGGCCGTATATGGGGTATCATACCGGGCGCCGAACGTGAGGAGCTTATCTTCCTTCTCCCACACGTCCCAAAGCATACCTATTGTTACATTGACAGCCTGAAAATTCCTGAACGTTTTATCTTCATCAAATTTGGTGGTAATATTTGCGCCTTCAAGGTTGCCGCTTCCTGTTGCCTTCGTAGTTTGCTTCCACGCATAGTCTCCGAAAAATTCGTCCGTGTAAAAATTGACTGCTACCCCCACCGATAATTTAGGCACGACCAACAGGGAAATGGCAGGTGTTAAGGCGCCTACTCCACCGGTTGATTCAAAATCAATCTTTTGTTTTACGTTCACCGAAGGAGAGGTTTTGTCTTCTATGATCTGATCAAAATCCAGGTCCATGTGGAAATCATATTTCTGTTGATAATTCAATGCGGCCACCATATTTTTCCTGAACACCCGGAAAGGATAGGCAACACTGGCATAATTCAGGTCGCCGCGCGATACCGCTTCGTCACCCAGCGACCATCCGGTGTTGCCAGGATCAAAATCCAGCTGTGTTGACAGGAAGGAGCCCACTACGGAAAGTTCCGGTTTCTCTAATTGTATCAAAGCCCCGGGATTCCATGACGCAGCCGTTGCATCATCGGCAACGGCAATAAAGGCACCGCCCTGACCAATTGCCCTGGCGCCGGAACCCAGCGGGAGAGGGGTCGCGTTGATATTGGGAGGCGACAGTGAAAATTGCGCAAAAGAGGTTTGCGCTATGGGTAACACCATGAAGAAAATGACTGGTATAAATAAATTGTATTTTCGTTTCATAATTAACACCTGTTTTGTGTTTCGAGGTTCTTGTTCAGAGTTTTCAAATCATATTCTTTGAAAAATTTCATAACGCAGCGAAGCCGCAACCAAAATAACCACTCATCTTTCCCCGCCTTCGCAACGAGAAGATGAGGGAGCCGGAACGAGTCGAAAACGGAAATTCCGCTGTTTCCTCTCACAAAGCGCTTATTTCGTTATAACAAGGTCCTTTTTTTCTATCTTCTCATCCCCTTTTGAACTGATAATCCTGGCAAAGGAGCTCTCAGGTTGCACCTGGGTTATCCGCGCAACTATCTCCAATGGTTCTTTGAGCACAAAACCATCTTCCCGTATCTCACGGAATAGCAATAACTTCATCCCTACGCCAATCCCGCTGCTGGCGCCTGCATTTATATGGAATCCATTGCCGGAGACGTGTATTACATCTCCCTGAACCATCGGAAATTGCTGTTTCACTTTTAAAGACAAACCGTGAATAAGCCATTCGAGATTTTTCACACTCTTATCTTCGCCATACACGTCGGCATTTGCAATTACCTGCGTTGTTTCTGTATCTACGAGCCGGAGTGAGATGTTGATGCCTTTGGCATCCTCTTCAATGGCGCCAAAGAGCATTCCTTCCGCTGCGCGAATCTTTCCGATCTTTATAGCCGTGTCAGGGGCGGTAAGTTCTGTATTGCTGATTTTTTGCTCCTGGAGGATTTCCTCGAGTTTTGCCCGGTCTCTTTCCACAAAGTTAAATCTCTTTGGCTCTTCGTCAAATGCCTTGAGCAGCATGGAATAGGTGGTTTCAACGGGTATGCCTTGTTCTGTAAACACCCTCAGCGGAAGCAGCGCAACGGTGTATCTGGCGTCCGTCTCGAGAAGTTCAAAGGTCTTTTTTGTAATTTTTACCGGTGAAAGCTGTGTTTCGTTGCCGTGTAAATCAACGGCCTTTACCGTAACGGCATTTTCTCCATCAGTGAGTGTTAATAAATGATTAAAAAAGACGTGCTTTCCGGGGCGGATGTCCAGAGGATGTTCGTTCACGAAGAGTTTGTCAATCCCGCTATCATCGTGCGCGTCACCACTCATAAAGATGTTTGTGTTATTAACAACGGCGGGTTTTACGTCGGTATGGATCACAGGGGGGATCGTATCCGTACCCGTATTTTGAGCGGGGGCGCTGTTAATTCCCGCCTTGTCCTCTTTCTGCCGGGGGAGGGAAATGGAAGACGGTTGCAACACGTTTGTATCCTGAGAGGCGAGTAATCGGCTGACGGTAAATCCGTCCATTTTGCTTGCTGCAATCAGGATTGGATTATAGACGGTATGAAGGGCGTACCGCGGACCCTTCATCAGGTCTTCCGGCCACAGCGAGGCCTTTGTGTCTATCTGTTGTCTCCCCCTTGTTTCATTCCCCGCCATGTCAACAATCTTAAATGAGATATTCTGACCGTCTGTTAAAACGATATCTTGCTTAAAATCCGCTTCTTTGCCCGAAGGAAGAGATATCTCCGTATTGTTGATAGAAAGGCTTTTTACGCCGTAGTCATCCAGGGCGATTCCTTTAACCGCGGCGATTTGATTGCCATTTCTCCGGTGTATTTGTATATCATCCAGAGAGAGAACCGGCGGGCGCGTATCGAGGGTGAGTTTAAAGTCCCGGCGAACAGGTTTGCCCAAAAGGTCTGAAGCTTCCAGGTGGATTACATTTTCTCCCCTATGCAGAGGGATGTCTTCGCTAAAATCAAGTTTCTTTTCGGCAAGTTCAATGAAGATTCTCTTTCCCTGCACATGAATGGAATTTACATAGCAATCGTCCACGGCAAACCCTTCCAGTTTTGCTGTCGGGGTATTAATGATCTCCCCGTCCGTATGCGAAGTAACCTGTATTATCGGTGGCTCCCGGTCACCCATCGTAGTCTTCAGGATCGCCTCGTTGCATTTGTTCAGATAAAATTTGGCCCTGGCAGAATCAGCCGTGGAAAGAGAGGTTTCCAATTCTTTCCTGGCATCTTCGTATTTTTTCTGGGTATAATATGCGATTCCCAGTTCACGGTGAGCGAAGTACTCCCAAAAATGGAGCCCGTAACTCCTGGCCAAACGACGGTCTTTGCCCCGAAGGCTGATAGACTTTTTAAAATCCCGGATAGCCTCGTCCAGATATCCACCGTCTGCATACCAGCGGCCTCTGACGTAGTAATTCCACCACTTGCCACGGTAAAGGTTAAAGTCTCTGGTGATCTCTTCCTTTGAACGTCCCGGCTTAAAATAGTCACGCCAGGCATCGGTTCCGACATTTGAAACTGTGGCGCAGCTTATGCATGTCAATACGAACAACAGTATAAGGGCAGCGTGTATAAGTTTTTTATTCATGGTTTATAATTTCCGTTTTGCAGCAATTCTTTCTCTGATTTTTCCTGCGACAGCGCTTGCCACCGTCTTCAAATTATCATTACGATTAAAGGGATGCTCCAGCGTATCGATCAGGGTGGTAGCCGTATCCACTATTTCCATCCTCAGGATAAGTTGGTCTGGAGTTTCACCTGATGAAACTCCTCCGAAACAGAGGAATGCAGCCCCCAGTATCTTCCCTAATTCGATTCTGTATATTTCTTCGGCAAGGATTGAACCGCCAAGCCTTTGTTCCCTCAGAATTTCCTCCTGAAATTCCAGATCCCTTTCCACAACGCTCAGGCCTTTTTGGTTCAGCATGGCGTCAATGATCTGCTGCCTGAGACTCTCCACGTCCTGCTTATGTGATAAAACCCCCATCTTCACGTTGAATTCCTTAAGAGAAATGGGCACCGTGCGGGTAATTCCCGATGGTTCGGGCTTCCTTTCCCTGGTCTTTTTGTCAACGGCAGGTTTTTCTTCCTTAGATTGTTCCCTTGCCATTGACTCCAATTCTTTAATGAGTGTGTCAATGCTGTCCTTTGTTTTTTGGTTGTCTTTTCTATCAGATGCTGATGCATCATGCTCCGGGCGGGACCCGCCAGGTGTAACAGGTTCTGTCTCTGTCACCTCTCGCGGTTCACCCCTTGTAAGTTCAAAAGAGACATCCGTCTTTTCTCCTGGATTAATGAATACCGTGTCTGTAATATCGGTATAGCCATTCTTTTTCAGAATTACGGGATAGGTGCCGGCAACCAAGTTAATATGCAAAGGCGTAGTAGCTTCTTTCTCATGGATATATACTGATGCCCCATCAGGATTCGTGCGGATTTGCAAGGTTCCAAAACGGAGTGGCGTGGTTGTCTGCGCTGTTTCCTCCGATGCGGTTTCTATGCCGGGGAAGCCCAGCGGCAGGTTATTGTCGAAATTGCCGGCAGTATCGGGATGCTGGGCGTTTTGCGTTGCCCGTTTCACATTTTCCTCTAAAAAATCGAATGCCTCGGCGAGGGTAACAATGCCATTTTTATTCCCTTCATCATCTGCCTTTCCCTTCATTCCTTCCAGTAAATAATACGTAAACGCCCCGTGTCCACCTCCCCATTTGCCGGATTCCATGGAGACCTCTCCTGCCCTGCTTGCGCTTAGAATGCCCCAGCCTTCTCTGGTTGATTTGAGCGTAGAGAGCGCTATATTGATACTGTTTAAAAATCCCCTCGTGCCTGCAGAGCCTTCCGATAGCACAGCGCTGTGACAGGCATCAGCGAAAAAGATTAACCTCTTCGCTGAGATGTATCGCTTCATGTCTGCATTGACGTTTTCCATGTGATACGCCGTTGCCGGTAAACTATCGAGTTCAGAATCATGCATCAACAAATAGACATTTTTTGGTCGATCGGGTTCTGGCTCACCGTGACATGCCATAAAAATAATGACGAAATCGGTATCGACGGCCTTTTTCAGAAAATTCGTGACGGCCAGCTTGACATTTTTAAGGGTTGCCTGACCATTTTTTAATAGCATGATATTCTCTTTATTAAAATTGCCGCCAATGGGGCTGGTTATGAAATCATAGAATGCCTGGGCGTCTGCATCCGCGTATTTTAAGTCAGGTATTTTTGGATCCTTATAATCGGATATGCCAACAACCACAGCGTAACGCCGGATATGGTTATCTTCAAAATATTGGTTCGGCGGTAATATTCCGCGAATAAACTGACCACCGGCGTGGGCTATATCCTTATCATGGTGAATTGGATTAACGTCGATATTATCTATGAGATTTTTCTTTCCTTGTGATTCTTGTATGGATGCTGCGCACCCTTCCTTTATCGTACTCTTATCAGCGCCTATTTCTATGAATGCCCTGGATTTATATACTTCTTTTTTCCCTCCTTTAAAATAGACGATGGTAACGCTTGCCTTTTCTTCAATTTCAAGGATGTCACCTTCTTTCAATTCCATGGTTTTTTTTGCCTCATCCTTTTTACCTCCCCGATGGAGCCAGACTTTTCCGGAAATGGCTTTAATCATACCGGTTTCCGGTGATCCGGCATCCTGAGAAATTGCAGAGGAAACAAACGTGAAGAGAAACAAAAACGGCATAAGGCAGATCAGTTTCTTTAAACGCAATAAGGGTGTGTTCATTTCTGTGTGTCCTCCATACAAATTAATTTTTTAGCCAGTCATTGCAGTGACTATATTTCCACGCGATACAGCATGACCGGTTTGGTTTTTCCACGGAGCACAATCTCCTTTTCCGGGATAATATGGTACCTGGATTTTAATCTGGAAAAAGTCATTTCGGTAATTAAGATGTTTGCCTTAAACTCCTTTGTAAGACTTTCTATGCGCGATGCGACGTTTACGGTGTCGCCGATGATCGTGTATTCCATCTTTCGTTTTGAACCGATGTTTCCCACGACGGCCTCTCCCGAATGAATTCCAATCCCAATACTCAAAGGCGTATCAAGCGCAAGGCTTTTGCTTAACATAGCTAAGTTAGACACCATTTCTATCGCGGAGTTTACAGCAAGGTCGGCATGCTCCTCACGGGGAATAGGGGCGCCATAAAAGGCGAGAATTCCGTCCCCAATATATTTATCCAGGGTGCCTTTGTTCTTTAAGATAATATCGACCATCATGGAAAAATACGCGTTTAACAGCGACACAATGTACTGAGGATCATTATTTTCCGATAACGTTGTAAAACCGCGGATGTCGGAAAACAGTACCGTTGCCTGAACGCGGTTCCCCCCCAAAGGTATTTCACTGGGATATTGCAACAACTCCTCTACAACCTCTTCGCTAACATAACGCTTGAATATCCTTTTAATCCTTCTTTTTTCTTTGTCTTCAATCGTGTATCGATAGCTGAATACTGTGGTATACGTAAGTGGAACAACCATCACAGAGCAAATCAAATCCAAGAGCAGATTATAACGACAAAAAAGAACAACACACAGGTAAACATAACCCGCAGCAATAGCGAAAGAAGAAATTCCGCCAAAACCAGGAGATAGTTTAAAAGATGCAAAACTGGTCAAAACCCCAAGAAATAAAACGATGAAAATGGCCTGCCATAGTTGTAATGAGGTTATAAAACGTCTCTCCAGGATGGTGTTAATTACGTTTGCCATGATTTCTACGCCCGAGGTTTGACGGGTACCAGTGTAATACCGGGAGCGATAATAGGGCGTAGGCTTAAAATCCTGGCTGTAAATATTCCCGGGACCTATTAAGACAATCTTGTCATGAAAGTTTTTTTTGAAATAGCCGGTGTCTCCCCGGTGCGCCGATTGCCAGGCCTTGTAGAATGATACTATTGGGAAAGTGCCGGTAGGTCCTGCAAAGTTAATAAGCATTTCATTATCATGCGTAACAGGGATTGCGAAATCTCCCACCCAAAGATGATTTCCTCTTTTATCAATAGAGCTATTTAAGTACTTGGCGATTATTCGTAATCCGATGTGTGCATAGATATTGTCTTCAACATCGCTGAGGAGCAACATCTGCCGCCGGATGCGGCCGTCTCTGTCAATGATCAGATTCGAAAAGCCGATATTATCAGGGTCTGCTGCGTATTGATATCTCGGCAGGGGGTTGACGGCAGTAAGGGCGTTTACCGCATTGTTCCATCGTAACAGGTTAATCATAATTACGTTTTCTGCCTCCATTATAGCGTCCGTCATGATACCATCGAGGTCATTCTCCCCGACTTTATCTTTTAAGGCGATAGTCTGAAGAAAGTCAAACCCAATCACCCTTGCTCCGCCTTTAGCTACAGCCTTAATGACCGCGGCAAAGTAAGGATTCCAAAAAATGAACGGATCTTCGATCTTGTCCAGCGCTTCTTCATCGGTTCCTATGATAATGATCTTGTCATTTACAGGAATTGTCCCGCGACGCAAAAATCTGAAATCAATACTCATACATTCGACTCCATTGAGCAGGTTTGCTCTCTGCACAATGATCATGATTGTGCCACATGCAAGACCAATAAGCACAATGCACAGACAACGCTTGAGAAAAAATCTTCCCGTCATGGCATTTTAAAATCCGTTGGGCTTCATGTCTTTACCCAACTACCCGGCTGAACCCGATCAAGCCTGTAGGGCATGGCACCGCCTGCCAAATCAAAACCGTCAACATGCTGGAATGCATGCATGATCCCGCCAATGCAAGAAACTGTTCAATATCAAAGCCGTTCCCATTCATTTGATTTATTCCCCATCCGCGCAAGTTACCCCACAAATCAGCAAATCAGAAACAGATGGCAGGCAATGCCTACCCTACCCGGCTAAAAATTAGTAAGATATTTCCTGGCGCGGTATAGCCAAGCAATCAACAACCCCACATATCCCCTCCTTCACTGGGAGGGCACAACACTAAAGGTTTTTACAGAGCAATAATACCGTCAATCTTTTTTCAGTTTTATGTTTTGGTTTTTAATTTTTCCAGCCTTGAGTTTCGTATTTGTTTTGTAACTCTTATAACCGCTCTTCTCCGCTGTCAGGCTATATTTACCGGATGCCCTGTCGGTAATCGAGTAGTTGCCTGTGCTATCAGTCATTGTCGTTACGGTTATGTCAGTCTTTTTTTCCCTGATTGTTACCGTTACACCTTCCAAAGGGGCATGATCTTTCTTATCCATCACTACACCGGTGAGACTGGCAGTCTGGGTGGCTACCGCCAATCCGATGTCCTGTGTCGTCGTGTTGAGCGCATCTACCCGCACGGGCACAATTGCTGCCTCATATCCCGGAGCGTCGGCCGAAAGAGCGTATTCACCGGAGGAGAGTTGTATGAGATAAGCGCCGCTCTCCGTTGTCGTGTAAGAGCCTTCCGTTCCCTGCACGGTAATCGTTGCTTTGGTAATTTTTGCATGTGTGTCGCTGTCGAAAATAAATCCCTTTACAAATCCCGGATAGCCATTTGCCAGTTTTGGCGTAAAACTGCTGGAATTCGCGGAACTATTTGTTCCGTTACGGACATGGTAGTCTATTGCCTTCGCAGAGGAGATTATTCCATAAGACGTTCCGCTCGTTGTCCCTATAAAAGTAATTCCCCCGCCGGCGTCTGTAGCTACAGCCCTCCAATAGTAGGTTACCCCGTCGTGAAGACCTGCGGTGCTGTCTGCAACGGCAATACTATCTGTTAAACCGCTCTGTTGATAATATACAGGGTCAAACCCGCTGTTTTCCGATATCTGAAACGTATAGGTTACCGCCTCGCCTTCTGAATCATCACTATCTTCCCAGTCGAATGTTAAAGCAATTGTCGTTTCCGTTCCGTTTGCCGGAGAAATAAAGGTAAACGTGTTAGGAGCCGTGTTATTCACGGCATTCCTGTAAACCTGTGATTCCATAAGTGGGGTAAATTCCCTTTCATTGTCCCGTGCAAAATAAAATACCTCGTAGCTTCCTTTATCCCCGAAATTGTTGAAGTCATTTTCACCACTGCTGAAATCATTCCACAGATATTTTCCCTCCGCTTCATCGAATGAGTTGTAGCGGAATCCAGGCAGTTTTATGACTTGTTGTTCCGTCGCATTCTTATTATGTTTCAATGTATGGCGGGGTGAGGCAATTTCGGTCCATACCTCGCCAACCTTGTCAACAGAGTTTACCTTTGCAAACAAGGCAGGACTGGTGTCATCTGCGTCCAGTGTTGTTATATCCGTGACCTGTGTCAATTCAAGCGGAGGCGGAGGAGGAGTTCCGACACCCATGATGTGGTTTGCGGAGAGTCCGCCGTCTCTGCCTTCGGTAGAATACAGTTTTTGATATGTTCCCACCCCGTCTCCATTATCATCGAGCAGGGGATGCTGCGCTGAAGCGTCAAAATATTGATTGTTGCCTGCGCTGGCGCCATTCAGTCCGTTGCCCGTCTCGTTTTTCGTAAACAGAGCGATTTTTCCCGCGGCCTCTTCGTAACACCGTTTCAAACTCATGCCCACGGCGGCGTACCTGAAGAATTCATACACAAAATAATCTCCCTGTCTGATCGTTTCGTCCGGAGGCAAAGGACCTTTATAAGCAACCTCTTCCGAATCGGCACTCGTGACAATAATGCGCTTTATGCCCGCCGTGGAAGTGTCTGGGGCCGACAGGTCATCTATAAAACTCCCGGAGTGGTTGGCGCCCAAAACGACTACAACAGTCTCGCTGACCGCACTTGCATTCAACTGAGATTCGAGATTGTTTATGGCATTTGCCAGATCGCCCGACGTGAGTTTATCGGGGTAAATAAACAATTTTTCTTTATCACCGTGTCCGACGAAGATGATATACAATGAGGCAGGGGCCGTATTCATACTGCCGGCCATCCCTGTTATCGTGTTTACTATTTTATCCTTCGTGGGTTTATCGTACACGACTACGCCGTCTTGAGTGTTATCGAAATTAAAATAGTAAATATCCCCTGTTTTAAAACCCATGGCGAGGAGTTTTTTATAGATAGAATTTGTAGTAAGATTATGGGAATCTATACCGGAGTTGCCTTCAACACGGCCTTCTATAAGGATGGCGTAACCGGCCACTGCCTTGTCGATCGGTTGCACTGTTACGGTGACCTCCCCGGAGTGGGTACCTTCAAAACTTTCAGTTTTCTCAAAGCCAACCGACACGGTCCATGTGCCTGCAGACGGCAATGGAACGCCGTCAAATGAATAATGGAGCTGATTTCCTGATAAAACCGTCCGCGTCCCAAGGACATCCCCGAACATCAGCGACGGGTCACTGCGAAACAGCTTTAATTCCTCTTCCAGGAATTTATCTCGTGTTGTCTCGTCATCGGGCGTTAAGGTTACCATTCCGGTGATATTTACGGTTTGACCAATGTTAATTATCGGGGAAGATGCTTCGATAGTAAGTACCGGCTTTGCAGGATTTACCGTAAATGTTTGCGGATCGCTTGCAGCGCCTTCGTGATCTCCATCACCATCCCACTGTGCTGCAACACTCCACAACCCGCCGCTTACGAGGGAATAATCAGGCAGGGAAAAAGTCCCTTCTATTGTGGAAGTAATTACCTCAGTAGCTGTTTCACCGGTGTCATTGGCAAAGGTCATGGTTACCTGGGCAAGGTGTGGCGGATCAATCTGTCCTGTTATTGATAACGATTCACCAAAGGTTATTTCAGCTGGAATTATCGGATTTAGTTTTACCGTAGACGCTAACCGTGCCGTAGTTCCTGACCCGATTGCATAAAGATTCCCATCGGAAGAACCGATGTAGAGAAATTCCTGAGTGCCAATGGCCGGAGACGAATCAACCTCATCCTGAGCAGGGTAGGTCCATTTCAAGGTTCCATCCCTGGCGATTGAATAAATATTTTTGTCTGCAGATCCAAAATAGATATTGCCATCTTTATCGATAGCCGGAGACGAGCCAATTGCATCGCCTGTTGCGTATTTCCATTTCAAGGATCCGGCGGTTTTCGTTCCCTCAGTCGTTCTGTTTAAAGCATAGAGAATTCCGTCCATAGCGGTTACATAAATAGCGTCCGCATCAGTTGCAGCATCGATGGCAGGGGCAGACCTGATTGCGCTGCCGGTTGGGTATGTCCATGCAGTCGATCCGTTATTTTTATCTAAGGCATAAATGATCCCATCTTCCGTACCGAAGAGGATTACCCCATTTTCCTCGTCAATTGTGGGGGAGCCGGTGATAAAATTATTTGTATCGTAAACCCATTTTTCTGTTCCGTCGGCAGCGTTTATCGCATAAAACAAACCGGCTATCGTACCCACATAAAGGGCATTATCTTGTATATCCAATACTGGTGAACCCCAAATCTCTTCGTCTAATGTAGTCATCCATTTCTGATTACCGGCAGTATCCAGGGCGTACAGACCCCGATCTTCGGAACCAAAATATACGGCGCCATCCTGAGGGTTTATTACGGGTGATGCGCTAATACCCTGCGATGTTTCATACTTCCAGGTGACTGTGCCGGAAGCGCCGAGGTCTTTTAGAGAGTAAAGAAATCCGTCTCTTGACCCGACATAAATAACGCCCTGCGTATCCCCGGCAGCTACCGCAGCGGCAGCATATATTTCCCCGTCTGTTACAAAAGTCCATTTCAGGGCGCCCCCCGGATTTACAGCGTAAAATTTTCCTGCAACATCACCGATATAAATCGTGCCATCAGTCCCCAAGACTGGAGATGCCACGATCTCACTTCCTGTCTGGAATTGCCAGGAAAGCTCGCCTTGCTGAGGGCCGCCTAAGGTATTCTGCCCGGTGTGCCGGATGTCGTGCATAAACATCGGCCAGGGAGTATCAGCAAGCTGGGCATATACTACGGCCGGTTGCATACACAGGAAAAACACGATGGCAAACACCCGGGAAAGGCAAAAATGGCGGAAGCCATGTAAAATGCAATCTTGTGAAAAAATAGCGCCGGTAAAATACGTGCGACATTTGGTAAATGAATTCAAGACGTTTACCTCCTCCACAGATTTTGGTTTTTCCAGCATCCCTGCCGTGTGAAATTTCAATACCGTAACTCTTTAATCCTGGATTTCAATCACGATATCTTTAATTTCCTTTGTTTCTCTTTCTCGCAGTTCTACTATGTTTCGATAAGAAGAATCCTCTATCCTTACCACATAACTACCCGCTTCCAGGTTGCTAAATTCAAAGAAACCATCCTGGCTGCTCAATTGCAACTGTTCCTGACCGTCTGAGTTCAGCTCACGTAAACTTGCCACTGCAGACTCTATCGGATCTCCATTTTTGTCTTTCACAAATCCAAAAAGCACTCCTTTATTTATTCCAGGGGTCGGCGTCACTGCAGGCGTGGGCGTTATGCCTGGTGTTGGTGTTCCACCACCGCCACCGCCACCCCCACCGTCTGTAGGCGTCGGTTCCGGGACGGATGTGATCCTCTCCATTTTAACAGTAATACTCTTTGTCTCTCCTTCTTTTTCGAAACTTACCGTCTCCCTGTATCTCCTGTAATAATCTTTTTCACATTTCAACACATACTTGTCTGCCCGCAGGTCAGTAAACTTGAAAAAACCATACTGATCACTTTCGGTCTTTTCCTCTACCTCCGTTGTTAACCTGCGTACAGTTACCGTTGCAGAACCTATGGGTTCTTCATTTTCTTCGTCTTTTATAAAACCGTAGATCTTGCAGGTTTCCAGCGGCGTCGGTGTCACGGCAGGCGTAGGTGTCGGAATTGGTGTCGGCATCGGCGTTGGTGTTGGCGACAGTGTCGGCATTGGTGTCGGTGGCAATGTTACCGTTGGTGCCGGAGTCGGTGTTCCTTCTCCACCACCGCCTCCACCACCACCCCCTCCGCCGCCGCCACCCCCACCACCTCCACCGCTACTCGTCGTAGAGAAGCTCAACTCACTTCCATACGCGGTACCAGAACTGTTTTGCGCCACTATCCTGTAATAATAGGTAGTCAACGGGGATAATCCATTTATACTGCTACTTATCGGTATATTGCCCGATCCACTTATCGTTTGTACGGAAGTAGTATTGCTATAAGATCCGCTACTTGTTCCATATCCAAACCATACCGATGTTGGAAACCCATTGCCGTTTACTTCCCCGTTTAATGTTGCCAAGTTAGAGGTAATATTTGTTGCAGCATCCGTTACAGCAGAAAGTTCGGTGCTAATGAAGCTTCCTGATGCGACAAAGATTGCAGAATCAAGTATATAATCCAGGTTGTCGGCAATTGCCAACTTAATATGGTGCGTGTTTCCTGGGGTAACGGTAATCTTTGCGGTTAACACGGTTGTAAAACCATCATATTGCGTATTGTATGGCGGTGTTAACATTTCGAGATCATTATTAATATAATAAGTTGCATTATCATTCAAATTGATAGTATTAACGGAAATAGGAATTGTTGTTTCAGGAACCAGGGCGATATTCACCCCATTTACATAGAATGCGAAGACGTCGTTAAATTGGTACACGTATTCATTGTATTCTTCCGAAGCAAATACAAATTGAAAGCTTAAGTTGTTGTCCGTTGGAACAAAATCAAATTCTAATACAGACGCATCAAACGTTGTTGATTCGGTTAAAAAGTCAAGATCTTCATCACCTGGCGTGCCATTCGATGTAGAATTCCCGCTATCGGTATTGGGGCCAATAAAGTCTGCTATATTTCCAGTGCTTAAAATGACCCCATTTTCTATCCCAATACCATATGCCAGACCACCACCGAAATACCCGGCTGCCAAAGCAGAACCAGTAAATGTTATGTTACTTACACTGTCTCCTCCGCTGCCAATTAATAATTGAACAAGTTCTTCTGCCGTAAGGGTGTTTAAATCGTTTGTCACTGATGTAGTGAAACTCCATGTATAGTCGGAAGCCATGGCATTTCCGGCCATGTCTTTGACGCCCGTTGTAATGGAGGCAGTATACGTGCTATGAGGGGTGAGGTTTGTCGATGGAGTAAATGTAGCCGTTGTGCCGCTATAGGTTACGGTGACTGTTACCTGGCTCATCGTCATGGTATTCAATAAACTAAATGTGGACGTTCCAATAGTTGTTGAATCCATCGCCTCGCTGAAAGTGGCAGTTATAACAGCGTTAATTGTCACCCCTGTTTCTCCTTCTGGCGGGCTTGTAGAAATAATAGTAGGCAATGTATTGTCGCCTGGCGTTGGTATTGCTGTTGGCGTCGGTACCAGTGTTGGCAACGGTGACGGCGTCGGTATTGGAGTTGGTGCAGGCGTCGGTGTCAATGTCGGCACAGGCGTTGGTGTTGGTGTCGGTGTTAATGCGGGAGTCGGGGTAGGCTCTACTCCCCCGCTCACTGTAACAAAGCCCCAGGTGTAACCTCCTCCTTCTGCATTCATAGCATTTCCCGCAAGATCCTTAACACCATTTGTGATGGTGGCATTGTAGCTGGTGGCATAACTTAGCGTTGATGGAAAAAATGTTGCCGTTGTGCCGCTGTAAGTGACAGTGCCTGTTACCTGGCTCAGCGTCCCGGCATCCAACAAATGAAATGTCCATGTGCCGATAGTCGATGCGTCCATTACCTCGCTGAATGTGGCAGTGATGGTGCTGTCGATACCTACACCGGTAGCGCCACTGGAAGGATTTGTGGAACTGACTGTGGGATAGGTAGTATCAGGCGCAAGGTTGAGATTACTCACCTGTACAGGAATTGTGCTATCTGTGGTAGTCCCGTCTCCTAATTGTCCATAGGAATTATATCCCCATGCCCACACCGTCCCGTCCAACTTCAATGCCAGACTGTGAAAATCCCCCCCAGCAATACCAATAACACCACTAAGGCCGCTTACCTGCACAGGTGCCGGCCTAGTTACGATAGTCCCATCTCCTAATTGTCCATTGAAATTATCTCCCCATGCCCATACCGTCCCGTCCGACTTCAATGCCAGGCTGTGATACTCCCCACCAGCAATACCGATAACACCACTAAGGCCGCTTACCTGCACCGGCGTCGGGCTATGTGTAAAAGTCCCATCTCCTAATTGTCCAAAACCATTCGCTCCCCATGCCCACACCGTCCCGTCCGACTTCAACGCCAGGCAGTGAGTGCCCCCCCCAGCAATACCAATAACACCACTAAGACCGCTTACCCGCACCGGCGTCGGGCTATTTGTAAAAGTCCCATCTCCTAATTGTCCAAAACCATTCGCTCCCCATGCCCGCACCGTCCCATCCGACTTCAATGCCAGGCTGTGAGAAACTCCACCAGCAATACCAATAACACCATTAAGGCCGCTAACCTGCACCGGCGTCGGCCTATTTACGATAGTCCCATCTCCTAATTGACCAGTATTATTCATTCCCCATGCCCACACCGTCCCGTCCAACTTCAATGCCAGGCTGTGAGAAACTCCACCAGCAATACCAATAACACCATTAAGGCCGCTAACCTGCACCGGCATCGGGCTATTTGTAAAAGTCACATCTCCTAATTGTCCATAGAAATTATATCCCCATGCCCGCACCGTCCCGTCCGACTTCAATGCCAGGCTGTGACTACGCCCACCAGCAATACCAATAACACCATTAAGTCCGCTTACCTGCACCGGCGTCGGGCTATTTGTAAAAGTCCCATCTCCTAATTGTCCAGTACCATTCCGCCCCCATGCCCACGCCGTGCCATCTGACTTCAGGGAAATGCTGTGTTCTCCCCCCGCTGAAATCTGCGATCGTAGCATAAAGGTGGTTTCGTTTCCATATGAGGTATCAAAGCTGTTCTGCGCCGCAATCCGGTAATAATACGTTGTCCATGGCGTTAGACCGCTTATGCCGGCGCTTATTCCAATGTCTGTCGTGCCATTGATATCTTGCGACGGGGTTGTGATACTATACGATCCAGTGCTCGTGCCATACTCGAACCATGCCGTCGTTTCCGTTCCGTTGGCATTGACCGTACCATTCAAAATTGCAGAACTTAATGTCACGCTTGCCGCTGTACCTGTCACTACCGTGGGAACACCGGCGTAGGTAACTGTGATCGTATCCGTACCCGTATTGCCTACGTTGTCTGTGGCTGTTACCGTTATAATATTCTCTCCGGTAGATAGAGATATGCCAGAAATAGTCCAGTTATCGGTTCCGCTTGCCGCACCGCTTCCTCCTGCACTATTACTCCACGTTACATTTGCCAGCCCACCACCCGTATCATCCGCAGTACCACCGAGATCAATCGTACTGCTGCCGGTTGTATAGGTAGCATTAGAGGTTGGACTGGTGATGGTTATTGTCGGGGCTGTTTGATCCAGTGTCACTGTGATCTGGTCTGTATTCACATTGCCGGCATTATCGGCGGCTGCCACCGTGATAAGATTGTTATTTGTCCCCTCCGCAAGCGGCACCCCACCTGTAACCGTCCATGTGTTCCCATTCACATCGGCAGTACCATTCCCACCCGTACCGCTATTCATCCATGTCACACTTGCAACTCCACCTGCATCTGACACCGTACCACTCAAAGGCATCGGCGTGGTATTCGTCGCATAGCTTGGATCTATTGTCGGATCGGTTATGGCAACTTCCGGAGGTGTCGCATCCAGCGGCGCCTCTGTCGTAAAGCTCCATGAGTAATTTGCAGCCAGAGGATTGCCCGCCAGATCCAACGCTTCCGTGGTAATCGTTGCCGTATAGATCGTTGAGTACGCCAGATTCACCGATGGGGTAAATGTTGCTGTCTTGCTTTGGATATCATAACTGACTAACGCAGGTGTCACTCCATTCACAGTAAAATAGTTGGTTTCTGCCAACACCGATTCATCCATATCCTCACTGAAAGTAGCAGTAATAACGCTATTTATCGCCACACCGGTCGCATTGTTCAGGGGGCTTGTTGAAGTAACCGTGGGAGGCGTGGTATCCGGCGCTGATTCCGTCGTAAAGCTCCATGAGTAATTTGCAGCCATTGGATTACCAGCAAGGTCTTTTGCTCCCGTTGTGATCGTTGCCGTATAGGTCGTAAGATAGTCCAGATTCGCAGATGGGGTAAATGTTGCAGTTTTGGTGGTGCTGTTGTAACTGACTGACGTAGCTGTCACTCCATTTATGGTAAACGTGTCTGCGTTTATTGTACTGGCATCCATATCCTCATCGAACGTGGCTGTAATGGGACTATTAACTGCCACATTGGTCGCATTATTCAGCGGGTTTGTTGCACTCACCGTGGGTTGCGTTGTATCCGGTCCCAGATTAAGATTGTTTACCTGTACAGGGGTGTTCCTCTGTGTGGTAGAATTGTCTCCCAATTGGCCATTCCCATTCAACCCCCATGCCATGATCGCACCGTCAGACTTCAGGGCCAGACTATGGTAAGCGTGGGCGTAGGCATCAATATCAACTACGCCTGTGAGACCGCTCACCTGGATTGGTGTGCTATTTATAGCTAAATTAGTAGGACCATCACCTAATTGACCATACGTATCATTGCCCCATCCCCATGCCGTGCCGTCCAACTTTGCGGCAAGGCTGTGGTTTATCCCAACAGCAATAGCAGTAACGCCTGTGATAAAACCAACATTATTATTTCCATGCACCTGTACGGGGGTGAGCCTTTGGGAAGTCGTATTATCTCCCAATTTACCATATACATTATCTCCTCCCCATGCCCAGACTGTACCATCTAATTTCATGGCATGGCTATGAGTCGACCCGGCATCCATGGCAATAACACCATTGAGGAAACCAACACCACCAATACCCTTTACTTGTACCGGAGTGTTTCTTTGTGTAGTAGTATCATCTCCCAATTGACCATATCCATTGAATCCAAATGCCCATAACGTGCCGTCTGACTTCAGGGCAAGGCTGTAATCATATCCAGCGGCTATGGCTATAACTCCGCTCAGGAAACCAACATTATTAAATCCATGCACTTGAACGGGGGTGAGCCTTTGGGTAGTAGTATTATCACCCAATTGGCCAAGATTATTCCAGCCCCATGCCCACACGGTGCCATCCGACTTCAGGGCAAGGCTGTGATTTTCCCCGGCGGCAATGGCGACAACATCAGTGAGTCCTGCTACCCCAACAGGGGTAAAGGCGCTACTGGTAGAATTGTCTCCCAACTGACCAGACCCATTATACCCCCACGCCATGACCGTACCGTCAGACTTCAATGCATGGTTGTGGTTAGCGCCAGCCGAAACGGTAATGACACCATCGAGGAAACCAATATTATTAAATCCGTGCACCTGTACCGGAGCGTTTCTTTGTGTGGTGGTATTATCTCCCAATTCACCACTCCCATTATATCCCCATGCCCATACTGTGCCGTCCGGCTTTACGGCAATGCTATGAGTATATCCGCCAGAAACCTGCGGTATTGGGAAAAACATGGATTCTGCTCCATACGACGTTCCGTGGCTGTTTTGTGCCCTCGTCCTGTAATAATACGTCGTCCATGGGGTTAATCCATTTATGCTGGCGCTTATTCCAATGTCTGTCGTGCCATTGATATCTTGCGACGGGGTTGTGATACTATACGATCCGGTGCTTGTGCCATACTCAAACCATACAGTCGCATCCGTTCCATTGGCATTGACCGATCCCGTTAATATTGCCGAACTGAGTGTTACGCTTGCCGCAGACATTGTCGTTACTTCGGGTGGTTGGTTTGTAACCGGCGTCGGTGTCGGCGTTGGCGTCGCTGTTGGTGTCGGTGTTAATGTGGGTGTTGGGGTGGTATCAACTGTACCTGATTGAAGGATCGTGCCATCTTCTCCCACGGCCACGAAGGTGGAATTGCCATAGGCTACCCCTTCGAGCCAATTCCAGGTTTTTGGCGACCTGCGCATCCAGGTTTCCCCATCGACAGAAGTCATGATTATACCTTCAGAACCCACGGTCACAAAAGTGGAATCGCCGTAGGCTATGCCTACAAAACCAACTTCTTCTCCACCCCCGGTTGAATAACTCGTTGCCCATGTTTCCCCATCGGCAGAGGTAAGGATCGTACCGTACATGCTTACCGCCACAAAGGAGGAATTGCCATAGGTTGCTCCGCTGAGCCAATCACTCGTTCCCGATGTCCTTGCTATCCAGGTCACGCCATCGGCAGAAGTCAGGATTGTGCCATTTTTTCCCACCGCCACAAAGGTGGAATTGTCATAGGTTACTCCATCGAGGTGTTGAGTCGTTCCGGATGAGCTGGGCGACCATGTGACTCCATCATCTGAGGTAAGAATTGTGCCATTCCAACCAACCGTCACGAAGGTAGAATTGCCATAGGTTACACCTTCGAGTTGATTCGTGGTGACTGACGACCTGGACGTCCATGTTACCCCGTCTGTTGAGGTAAGGATCGTGTCGTTCCAACTAACGGCAACGAAGGTGGAATTTCCATAGGCAACCCCATAAAGTCCTTGAGTCGTTCCAGATGATCTGGTTGTCCATGTTACTCCATCAGGAGCAGTCAGGATTGTGCCACTTCCTCCCACAGCCACGAAAGTGGAATTGCCATAGGTTACTCCGTTGAGCCGATTCGTGGTGCCTGACGACCTGGACGTCCATGTTACCCCATCGGCAGAAGTCAGGATTGTGCCTCCAAATCCCACGACTGCAAAGAGGTCATTGTCCCAGACCACCCCGTTGAGGAAATCAGTAGTTCCAGATGATCTGGACGTCCATGTTACTCCATTTGGCGAGGTGCGGATTGTGCCGTTCCAACCGACGGCAACAAAGGTAGAACTCCCATAGGTTACCCCATAAAGGGCTTGCGTCGTTCCGGATGATCTGGTCGTCCATGTTGCTCCATCTGCCGAGGTGCGAATTGTGCCAAAATCTCCCACAGCAACAAAGGTTCCATCCCCATAGGCTACTCCGTTGAGGATATTCGTAGTTCCTGACGACCTGGACGTCCATATCACCCCGTCCGGAGAGGTAAGAATGGTGCCATTATACCCCACAGCCACAAAGGTGGAATTGCCGTAGGTTACTCCTCTGAGCGTTCGTGTGGTTCCTGACGACCTGGACGTCCATGTTGCCCCATCCGGAGAGGTAAGAATGGTGCCATTCCAGCCAACAACCACAAAGGTTCCATTGCCATAGGCAACCCCGTCGAGGTCCTCGTTTGTTCCTGAGAACCTGGATGTCCATGTTGTTCCATCTTGTGAGGTAAGGATAGTACCACGCCATCCCACAGACACGAAGGTCGAATTGCCATAGGCTGCACCTTCGATTGAATTGCCCTGTGGCAGTGGGTTTCTCCAATGCCAGGTATCAAGATATGACTGTCCCCGTCCTTCCTGCCCGCATGCCAGGATGAGGGCAATGAGGATACATAGAGTAACACCGTGTTTTTTCAGTATCTGCACGGTTTTATTCTTTCCTTTAATCCGTGAGAAGCAATAGCCATAAATAAAGAAACGTGTTAAATTCATTATTTTCAGCGTTACCCTCAATCAAACCTTACAAGGCTGAAAACAAAAAAGCCTTACTGCCAAGAAATCCATGCAATACCTTCATGGACAACATCTTCGGCAGTAAGGCTATCTTTTAACAGCTTAACACTCAGGAGCTTCAATTCATATCGTAGCGAGGAGGTTTATACCTCCAGGAAGCCGATCATAGAGACCTGCGCTACAATAAAGACCCTATTACTTTGCGCCCCCTGATCACTCAGGGTTTACCTTTATCGCAAAGACTATTTAAGCAATTTGTTTGCCAGAATCCAGGAACAACAAACTTTACTCAGTTGTTTTTAACATAACTCCTTTCCTTGATTTTGATTATAACTAGAGGAGGTTAGGAATATTTAGGATAAACAAGTCGTCAAACAGTAAAGAAAGTGTGACATGTCACACTTCTGTGACAGTCACACTTGTGTGACATGTCACACTTTTCCTTTGTCAAATTACTCTCTGCGGGCATTTGTTGAAAGATGTTTTTAGCAAAAGATACATGGCCATGCTTGTCCTGGTCATATATGCCTTATTGCCTGGACTCTTTCCTCCTGGATAAAGCCAAAGTCTTAAGAAAACATTCGCCACGTGATTTTTGACAAAGCAGTAATGCATAACCTCCAATCCAACCTATGAGGCTAAAAACAAAAAGTCTTACCGTGAAAATGTTTTTTTAAACACTTTCGGCATGAATGCATTCATACCCAAACTGGTAAATGCTTCGCCTCTGCTTTTACAAAAAACTATTCCGTTAGAAATCATCATTTTGTTAGCATCATGAGTCTCCTGAGTTCCAGAGAGGCATCTTCTTTCCTGTCCAGTTTATCATACAAGAGCGCCAGGTTTTTATGGATAATGGGATTGAAGGGATTGACGTGGTTGGCTCGTGACAGGATGTCTATGGCGGCATCATACTCGCCTTTTCGTTGATAAAGTTCACCCAGGGAAATGTAGGTAGTGGTATATTCCGGGTAATATTCAAGGGCAACCTTCAGGATTTCCTCTGCCTTCGCATATTGCGTATCCATGATGTAGGACATGGCTAATTTGTTCTGAATTTGCGGAGAAATATGGCCTGCCTTTTTAAATGCCTTTTCATATTCTATGATAGCGGCGCTATGCAATCCTTCGTGACGCAAGAGGTCACCCAGGATGGCATATTTCCTGGCTTCCTTTACCTCTATCCCGGCAACGCTTTCCATATCATCTACGATTGCTGATGTTTCTTTCAGCTTTGTGGGGAGTATCTGAATGCCGTGAATCCGCCGGAATTTTTTCTGCTTCAGGTCTTGCAACCAGTTCTTCTCAAAATCGGCAAATGGAACTCCTGTCGCTGAAGATACCGCATCTTCTGTCGTTTTTCCGTTTTTGATGCCTTCCAGAATAGATACGAGCAAAGGATAACCCCCGCGGTTGAACAGGTAATCGATTACCGTAAAGACTTCGGCAAAGGCAAGGGCTGTATCCTCTCGTCTTTTTAATTTTGCCAGGGACGGATGCATTTGCTCAAAGGTAATGAAATAGTCCTTTTCTATGGCCTCAGCGACCAGACTTTCCAGAGAGACCGGAAGTTTTGGCGGCGTGCCTTCAAGCCAGCGTTTCTCTTCAAATTTTGCAATACCTTCATGAAGCCAGATGGGGACGCGATTGTATGTCTTTTTCATGATTACGTAGTGCACGTACTCGTGGGTCAGGGTATCGAGCCATTGATAACCCCTTGGCTGAAGACGAGGGCTTGTGATAATCACGCGATTAAATAAACAGATGGCTACCGTACCGGAGGTTTCTATCTCATCTTTGGTGAGCGTTGAGATGGCGCAAAAACTCTCTGCATCAGGAAATACCTCAACAAGGATAGGTGTCCGGGGAAAATAATTAAGGTCATTCCCAACCGCATGGTAAGCCTTTTCAAGGGTATCTAAGGCATAATCGGCCAGTATCGCATCTTTATCTTCCACATATCGAAACAGGAAATGTTCGGTTTTTATCTCTTTGAACGTGCCCGTTGTCTGATAAATCTTGTCTACAAAGTCATAAAATTTTTGTCCTTTTTGTGCAATGTATGGTTCCCTCATAGCCTCTTTTAAAAACGACAAGGATTCTTTATAATTTCCCTCATAGAAGCGCACTTCGCCGGCAAAAAAGCACGCATAGGGATTTCCCGGGGTTGTCAAAAGCAGTTTTTCGGCGACGGCTGATGCCTCTTCAATTTGCCAGGCATTCAAACATTCTTCCCCGTAAGTTATTTCACCCACTACATCGAAGAATTTCTCTTCCTGAGCAACGGCCTCAAATGCAAAGAAACTAAAGATTGTCTGCAGAAACGTAAGTGTAATGAGAATTCTTTTCATATAAAATATTCCAACATGGGCAATTTTGAACCCAGGCTATTTTAGATTTACGATTTGAGATTTGTGATTTTAATTAATTATCAGAATAAATCCCAAATCGTAAATCATAAATCATAATTACATATCAAAATTATACAAATGTAATGAATAAGGGATTAAATATTATGCCTAATCCACCAATCTCTGATAATAGTCTTTGTTCAGGTCTTTGTATTTTTCAGGCAGTCCTTCCTTTAAGGCGTCCAGGATATCTTGCCTGAATTCCCTGGGTACTTTGTAAGCGTCTTCTGAAGGTATCTCAACTTTTTCCGTGGATGCGCCAAACTGACCTTCTTCCATCCGGCCACGGAAAGGTATCGGCATGGGCATAGGTATTCCGCCCCCCATCATCCCTTGCGCAATACGTTCCTTTGTCTTCTCCATGCCCTTCTTTGCTTCGGCAAGGCGGTACAGCGATTCCCTCTCATCAATAACAGCTCCCTGAACGTCACACTTTTCCAATTTCTCTTCCGCGCCTTTCATAGACTTTGCTGCAAGGTCAAGCTGGTTATCCGAGTTCTCATCCATGAAAGGATTTTGCTGAGAAAGTTTATCCGCCATTTCCTTGAGGTCATCTGCCTCTTCTTTCAGATCTTCTTGTCTTTCTGCATATTGTTGCAAAGCATCCTGATCTTCCTTCGTCAAACCGGCAAGCTGCTGTTCTTCAAGTCTCTGTATCATAGACTCAAGATCCTGAACAATCCGTTGATTCAGATTGGCGGCGTCATTGATTTTTTCAGGCACCTCACGATCTTTATTGGATACATCCTCCTTCCTGGCAACCTTCTTTTGCTCCAGGGTATTTTGCATACGGGCATTCCATTGGTTTAAGTTTCGTGACATTTCTTTCGCCAAATCCAATGATTCCTTTGCCTCCCACCCCTTCAACATTTCCTCCAAATGGGAAAGGACATCCTCCGTTTGTGGCAATTCTCTCGACATATAAAGGAGATCCCGCTGCATAGGGTCTTTGTTGATTTTCCGGTTCAGTTCCGCATTTTTCCTGGATAGTTCTACTAATTTATCGGATTCCTTTTGAAATTGCCCTACTTCGTCTTCACTGCCAAAAAATTCACTGAACCGGCTCGCTATGGCGTCTCTTTCTTCGGCCATGCGTTTTAAGTCACGATTCACGGCAAGATATTCCTGCAACAATTCATTTTGAGCCAGGATTTCCCTGGTCTCTGAAAGGTCTTTTTTGATTGTCTCCACCCTTTTCTCCTGTTTCTCAAAAAACGACTTTAAGGTCTCGTTTATCGATTCCGAGGCGCGTTTTTGAATATCTCTCTTCAAGGTGTCGGTATTTTCTGTAAGCGCCCTTTCTTTACTTTCTAATTCGGATATTTTGTCCAGTAATTGGTTTGTATCTTTAAGCATGTTTGAATAAGACGAATCTGCGAAATTTTGCGCTGAAGATTTCATCTGGTTCATCATGTTCTGAAGGGCAGCAAGCAGTCTTTGGGCGGACTGCAAGGCTGCATTCAAATCCCCCTTGCTGAATGCGTCTTTCATGGCGTCGAGTTCTTTCATAAGGTCGTTCTGTTCGATATTTTTAAGGGCGTCCGCATTAAGAAATTCATCCATATGTTCTCCCTGCGCCATCGCCGTCAGTTTCTCCATCATCTGCCGGATTGTTTCTTCGATGCGCTTGAGTTCTGAAAGCGCCTTTTCATTCAATTTCTCATCTTCACCCCCGCGTAATTTATCGAGTAATTTTTCAATGGTATTTTGTGATTGGACCAGGTTTTTACCCGTATCCAGGACATCTTCCAGTTTTTGCTTTTTTATCATGTCGTTTAGAAAGAGAATAATATTTTCAACCTCAGCCACTTCTTCATCCTGGGTTTTTTGCAATTCCGCTAATAATGAAATCGGGATAGTCTCCTCCGCTATATTTAAGAGAGACTGCCGGATCGCCATCCGCTTTTTCTCAGTGACGTCGCGGAATTTGCCTTTCTGGTTTTCGAGCGAATAATACACGCTGTAATTTGCCAGAGTATCATCCTGCATACCCACTAAGATATCGGTAAAAAGACGAATGATCCTTTCTGCGCGTTCCTGGATAGCATCCTGCGTCATGACCAGATAGTCTTTTGACGTGCACTTTTCATCATCGATCCTCTTCGTCAGATCATCAGATAACATCTGGAGCATTTCCTGCAAAAGAGCCTCTTGCAATTGAACCAATTCCTGGTGCTTTTTTTTAGAACTATATATCTCCAGATAATAGGTTTTAGAACTGCTGACCTTGGGACCTGATATCGTGTCGTTGTCTTTCACTTCTATATGATATGCAATCTTGTCATCCGGTTTTAAACCCAATTCGCCTAACGACCATGAGTATGCGCCACTATACTGAATTTGCTTTTTAGTAAAACTGATGATCGACCTGGCCTTTCTTTCGTTTTCCTGTTCGAACACCAGGGAAATCTCACTGATACCAAAGTCGTCTTTAGCTGTATATTTAAGCTCAACGGTATCCCTTTCATTGACGGTGATATCTTTTGCCGGTGCATTGACAACGATCTCAGGAAACTGGTCGGGATCCAGTTTAATTGAGTGCGGTGTTGTATCATGGAAAGTCCTCCCTCTGGAGTCTGTGGTCTCGAAGACATACGCTCCGCTTTCAAGCAGCGATAAGACACCTTTTATTCTGTTGCCGCTTTCTATCTCAAAGGGTATTTTGGTTGAATTGTTCAGGACGATCCCTGCCGATATGAGAGTTCGGTCACTGATGGCGCTCATCTGTACCTCGCTCCCCTTTAATGCCCCGATATCGCCGCCGGTGTTATAGAAGATCTTTGGTTGTAATCCTGAGTAAAGCGGGTACCGGTAACTTATCGTAATATCTCCAATAACAGGACCGGCTTGGGTGGCCAGTTGCAATTCATCAAAGGATTTTCCATTCGTGAGATAGCTGAAAAAAAGGGGTATGTTCTTCTTAAGGTACGAGGGCTTGATTGCGCAAACCATTCCAAAGGCGAATACGGAGACAAACAGGATTACGTAGCTTAATCGCAGGAATCCATTACTCATTACCTGATTAAGGTCCAGATGTTTTAGCCGATGCGCCGTATCATCTACCAGCATCGAGATCAATTGTTCAGAATACACTACGGTTTTTTTGCGCGGTTTGCCGGCGCCCAATTGCACCGAACTGATGAGTGAATTATTTAAGGAGGGATATTTTTGTTCAATTAAGAGCGCAATTTTTTCCTTGTTTAATAACGATAGCAAGGGGAGCAGCACCGCTTTTAAAAATACGATGCAGAGTATGATAAGACTGCCAGTTGAAAAAATGGAAAAAACAAAGGGAAGGTGTAAAAAGGTATAAATACCGATTCCACCCAAAAGAAAGAGAAACAGGCTTAGAGAAAATAAGACCGCCATTCCCCCATATATCCTGTCTGCAATGGCGCTCTTACCAACCGTCCGTAAAGAGGACATGATAATGGCCTGACTGTTTTGTGACTTACGGTCCCTGGAATTGAGGAGGACAATAAAATCAATTACGTCCCGCAAGGTTTGAACGGATTTTAAAAATAACCCCTTCACGAATTTGGCCGAACCTGACCGTATAGTGTTTCTTCTTCTCATAATAAATTTAAGGTTATGTCTTGCGTACTCATTTGTCAAATAAAATCTTACTTTAAGCCTTCTTGCCGTAATCTGAAAAGTTACAATTAGCAGTGAATCGCATGTTGGCCGTATGGGTCATCCCGTGAGGGTGATTTATGGGAATTTGAGGAGTTTCTTTCATAGGAGGCAAGCTTTTTTTCAAGCAGTGGATTTCCCTGAGCAAGAGGATGCAGGAAAGCGGGTTAGCATTACGGTCAAAAACGATATACTTTATATCTTCACCAACCGTCATCGGGGAACCAAGGCAATAATGCCACGATGAATTTATTTCGTGTCTCTCACACCAGGGGGTGAACTGTTACCTGATTTGTAATTAAGAATGCATCAAGGGTGAGTTATTTTGATTAATCACATTAAGCAAGATACTGTGCAGTTAGTGACCTTTTAAGCAATATTTCCTTGTCTTTTTCGATTTGTGCCTTCAGTTCCTCCACCGTTTTAAATGGTATTTCATCCCTTATCTTATAGAGGAACTGTACTTCGAGGTCTTTCCCATAGAGAGACCCTTGAAAATCGAGGATATGTACCTCGATCTCCAATGTCTCGTCTTCACTGGTAAACAACTCTTTTGCAAATGTGGGTCTTAAGCCTATGTTGGTCAGCGCCAGATGGTCTTGCTCGGCCCAGCGGACCTTTGTTCCATAAACACCCCGGGGAGGCCTGACCTCATGATGCAAGTTCAGATTGGCCGTAGGATATCCCAACATCCTCCCCCTGCCAGACTTCTTCACTACGGTGCCAAGGATAGAAACGGGCCTGCCGAGCATCGCCTTCGCTTTTTCCAGCATACCTTCGAGAATTGCCCGGCGAATGGCCGTGCTGCTAATAACCTGACCTCGATACATCACCGGCGGGCATCCGTACACCTCAAAATCATATTTGTCAGCCAATTTACGAACCAGCGTTATATCACCTTCACGGTCTTTTCCAAAACGGCAATTGAACCCCAGGACAATACATTTTACGCCCAACCATGAGACCAATACCTCACGGATAAAATCCCCGGCAGTCATTTGTGCAAGTTTCTGATCAAATTGGAATACTATGGTGTGATCCACTCCCTGCCGCTCTAACAATGTCAATCTATGCTTCAATGAGGTGATAAAAGAAGGATGTCTGTTTTCCGTGATACTTTTTGGGTGACGGTCGAAGGTAATAACAACTGACTCACCTTTTTTCGATAGTGCAGAATGCTTTACACACTCGATGATCTTTTGATGCCCCCGATGTACACCATCGAACATTCCAATAGTGGCCACCGGGTATTGAATCTTTCTGGTCAGATCCTTTATGCCATAAATTGTTTCCAACGTTTGTTCCTGCCGGGGTAATAAGTTAATCCCCCTTAGCGAAGGGGGATTTAGGGGGTTGTATTTTTTTGTATCATATTCTTTATGTCAGAATATTTTACAACCCCCTGACTCTCCTGGTTTTTTGAGGGGGACTTCTTGCCTGCTACCATACACAAACCCGTATCAATAAAATGAAAATTCATGTAAAAACAGTCGGTTTACGTTGTTTTTTACTGGAATTTTGTATAGATTTCCATATGCTGGTTAACCTCGTTATACCAATCGGCCATGAAGGCTTCTTGTTTTTCATACAAATATCGTTTGGTTATGTTTTCCTCATTCTTTTCAAAGGCCGTTTTATCAGCAGATTTCCTGTCAACTAAGCCTATAATGTAGCAAGCCTTTTCTCCGGCGGTTTCAAGGGCAATCCCCAGTTGGCCTGATTTCAGCCCGAATGCCTTTTTTGCCACATTGGGCCTATCCTCCTTCAGTGCTTCAATATATCGGGAATCCTTATTGAAAAGCTTCATGGGACGTGTAATATAATCAGTTTCACAAACTGAAATATCTTTTTTCCCGGTTTCCGTCCTGGTTGCCTTTACGATATCTTTAAATGACATCCTCCTGGTGGTGCCTGCATATTTTTCAGCGATTTCCTTTGCTTTCAGCAGGCACTTTTCCATTTTGAGGTCATTGACTACCACGTTTCGAATCTCTTCTAACGGCGCAGACGCTGACGGTTTTTTATCAATGACCTGGAAGATGACCTTGCCTTCTATAAAATTAAAAGGAATGGATGCCTCGTTTTTTTCTCTATCAAACGCAACTTGGACGATTTGGTCGGAACCCGGAAATACCTCCAACAGATCAGTTTCCGTAAGAAATTCACTATGAGACTTCTTACCGGTGGGAACCTCGTACATTACTTTATACTTATTTGCCAGATCCTTGAAACTCGGACGCTCTGCTTTATCCATAGTCTCGAATATTTCTTCATCCAGCTTGTTCATTATTTCAGCAACCTTCTCCATGGCCTTTTGTCTTGCAAGGGTCTTTTGAATCTCACCTTTTACTTCGGCAAATGGTTTATATGCGGCCGACCCCTCCGCTTCATTTTTCAAAGACTGATTGCCGGTTGCTGACTCGTCCTTAGTTACACCCTTATCCTCTGTTACATCTGCCGGTTTCTGTTCTGCTGTGACCTTAAATTGTGTCTCCTTATTATCTTCATAATATTTTTTCATATCCTCTGCTGTAACCGATATTTGCTTTTCCATATCATCATATTTTGCAACAAGGCATTCCAGCTTAACCCTCTCTGGAAGCTTGTATCCAGGTTTCTCAGCACCGGCGTCATATTCATCATTCTTGTACTTTTCGTAGTATGCGCGTATTTCGTCCTCCGTTACACTCACAGAATCCAAAAAATCCTTCGCCTTCAGAGTAAGCACCTTGAGTTTTACCTGTTCATTTTCCAGGCAGTATCTCAGCCAGGCTTCATCCGTTGTCATCTTTACAGATGTGCGTATGAGGGATTCCAGTTTCTCGACAAGGAGCGCTTCCCTTAGCGTACGCACGATCTGCTCCTGGTTAAGCTTGAAAGTATTGCAGAGAAACTGTATGAGCATCGGCCTGTTGATGTTCTCATTTTCACCAAATATCTGAAAAGCAAGTCTTTGAAGGCCCTCGTCAATCTCCTGCGTTGTTACCAAAATCCCCATTTTTTTTGCTTTTTCCACAAACAGGAGTTGTTTCCAAACCAGGGAAACGATCGATTCTTTCGACTGTGAGAAGAATAATCTTTGCCACCGTCCGAGCATATCCGCAAATTCATTCTGCGTTATCTTCCTGCCAAATATCTTCCCTATAGGTTTTTTAGGAATCATTTCCATAGCAGAATAACTGATTCCCCACACAAACATTGCAAAGATCATGACGATATAAACCGTCTTTTGATGCCTCCTGAACCAAGAACTCGAGACCATATCCCCCTCTTAATCGAATACCTACAATAGCGACCATGTAAAAATAAAACAAAAAATCATTTTATCGTTAAATTTTACAATTATCAAATGGTTTTTTCCATTTCTCCGGTAGCAGCGCGAAAACACTCATCATCATGCCCCTCTATTACAAAAGAGCGAGGAGAACATTTTCTCCCTTGATGAGAAGAATTAAGGCAGGCATATGAAAAACAAATACCATGAAATTGAAATTAATGAACAGGCAACACAAAAATGTCTTGACACTGATTGGTACCTCTGCTTAAATCTTCGTTTTTAATTCTTTTGAGGGTATGTATATGGCTAAAGCCAAGAAAAATATGGTAATCGTTGAGTCTCCGGCCAAGGCAAAGACCATCGGCAAGTATTTAGGTTCATCATTCTTTGTCCGCTCATCCATGGGCCATGTGCGAGACCTGCCCGAAAGAAAATTATCCGTTGATGTAGAAAATAATTTTACCCCCGAATATAAAATAATCCCCAGCCGGAAAAAGCTGGTTTCTGAATTGCTTGGTGATTCAAAGAAGGCAGATGCCGTTTATCTAGCCTCCGATCTTGACCGCGAGGGGGAGGCAATCGCCTGGCACTTAGCTCAAGCCCTTGAACTTCCTGACGAAAAGGCGCGCCGTGTTACCTTCAATGAAATTACGAAAGACGCTATTCTGGCGGCCTTTAAACATCACGGTCCCATCAATATGGCAAAGGTGAATGCACAACAGGCACGCAGGATACTCGACCGCCTGGTGGGTTATCAGATAAGCCCTCTGCTGTGGAAGAAGATATCAAAGGGACTCAGCGCAGGCCGTGTTCAGTCCGTTGCCGTTCGGCTTATTGTAGAACGCGAAAAGGAGATCAAGGAGTTTAAACCGCAGGAATACTGGAAGATTACCGCCGAGCTAAAAATCATTTCAGAGGATAAAGAAGGAGCCGGGGATGTCAAAACCTTTAAAGCCATCCTGCAAAAATTTGATAATGAAAACGTAGAAATAAAAAATGAGCCGCAAGCTACGGGCATGGTTAATGAACTTCAAAAGGCAGAGTATAGCGTTGGGAATGTAAAAAAACAAACCAAACGCAACAATGCCCCACCTCCCTTTACGACGAGCCTTTTGCAGCAACAGGCATCCACACGGCTACAGTTCAGCGCTAAAAAAACGATGCTTATTGCCCAGCAGCTTTACGAGGGTGTTGACATCGGCGCCGAAGGCTCAGTGGGACTTATCACTTATATGAGGACGGATTCTTTCCATATTTCGGAACAGGCAGCGGCATCCTGCCGGAAGCTCATTGCAGACAAATACGGTAAAAATTATTTGCCTGAAAAACCTAATGTGCATGCATCCGACAAGAAAGGCACCCAGGGCGCTCATGAAGCCGTAAGGCCCACGGGAGTCGAATATACACCCGAATCCATAAAAAACTTTTTAACAAAAGATCAATACCGGCTTTACGAACTGATATGGAATCGGTTTGTTGCCAGCCAGATGAATCCGGCGCTCTATGCCGTAACAGACGTTGAAATCGTTTCGGGACGATACATCTTCAAGGCCAGAGGCAGGGAACTGCTCTTTGACGGCCATACCCGTGTTTCAGGGCACGAAATGGAAAAGGATGAACAAATCCTCCCGACCTTAGAAAAAGACCAAAAACTTGAATTAATAGCATTAGTGCCTACCCAGCATTTTACCCAACCGCCTCCCCGTTTTACCGAGGCGTCTCTCGTAAAAACGTTGGAAAAAATGGGGATCGGAAGGCCCAGCACCTACGCGTCAATCATTTCCACAATCCAGGACCGGGGATACGTCAAGCAGGAGAAACGAGCCTTTTATGCAACGGAATTGGGAACGCTTGTTACTGAAAAACTCATTGAGCATTTCCCAAAAATAATGGATGTAAAATTTACCTCGCACATGGAGGATGAACTGGACAAGATTGAGGTTGAAAAAATTGGCTGGCTTGACGTGCTGAAGGAATTTTACGGGCCGTTTAAGGTCGATTTAGAAAAGGCGGGAGGAGAAATGAAAAGCGTAAAGGGAACTCCGGAAGAAAGCAACCAGATATGCACCATCTGCGGACAACCTATGGTTATCCGATGGGGGAGACACGGAAAGTTTCTGGGATGTTCAGCATTCCCCACTTGTAAAAATACGCTTCCCTTAGATGAAAAGGGTGCGCCTGCCCCTCCTGAAACCACTGATCAAAAGTGCGAAAAATGCGGCAGCGCCATGGTTATCAAGACGAGCCGTCACGGGAAATTTCTTGCATGCTCTGCATACCCCAACTGCAAAAACACAAAATCCCTCACGGGTGAGACAACCAAAGTTGAGCCTACCGAAGAGAAGTGCGAAAAGTGCGGGAGTCCCATGGTTATTCGGTTCGGCAAGAAGGGCCGGTTTATGGGGTGTTCGGCCTATCCCAAATGCCGGAATATCAAATCCCTTCCTACTGGTGTCAAGTGTCCCAAAGAGGGTTGTGGCGGAGACCTGATTCAACGTCGTTCGAAAAAGGGCGGCATATTCTTTGGCTGCAGCAAATATCCCGAGTGCGACTATATCACAAACGAACTGCCAACTGCCACAGATACAGCGAAAGAAGAGGAATGAATTGTATGAAAAATTGTAATTATTCAGCGTATTTTCAAACACTACCGCTCATAGCAAACAAGATCAGGCAATAAACACAGAAATTGAGGACTGAAAGGCCGTTAGGATCTAGTGTTTAATTGCAATAATACGCTATATATGTTACTACCTCGAATATATAGAAAATACACGGATGTTAGTTTGAAAATACTATCAATAATTTATGCAATTAAACACTAGCAGGGGGTGATGTCCCCTGCTATACACTGCCTGCCCTTCGGGCATAAAAGGTAACATCCCGGTGTTTCATAACGCAAAACATTTGCCATTTTTAAAATACAAACTAATACAAAATGTTTTCGTTGAATAGTTACCTTTTATGGCTCTTTGTGGCTTTGTGTGAGCAAACAAGAAGCCTTTCTTTTCCGATTCGCTCTGGTTAGGAACTGCCTGAGCAAACTTATTGATATTCAGGGTGTACGATTGCCGAATTTTTCACTTATGCCATTCCACCCCCTTAATCCCCCGCCAGCGGGGGACAATGGGAAGCAACATCTCCGGCAGTTTTTATACCCTTGCGAATCATTTTGATGCATGGTCAAACCTGGTTTGTCCATATATCTCAAACCGCTTAGCTTAATACCTGTTGCTGGTTCAATCTTGCAGATTGAACCTTGTATTTGGCATCGGCCTGTACGTTTTAATTAATGGCAGGCATACGAAACCTGCAAAACGTTTCGGTTCAATCGTGGACGATTGAACCAGCCTATACCCCTATGCCCCTGACCTCTGTATTCCTGCCTCGTAATAGTTTACCCACTCTCCCATACAATCAGTACCCTGTCAGGGTTTTAAACCCTGACAGGGTTATCAGGCGATATACAGGTACTGTTCAGTGAGGAACAAGAGGCGGATTGAACTGTTACCCGGACTCAAACTTATTTACGCTTCTGCTTCTTTAACTTCTTTGTTGTGGCATCGTCCGATCTCACCCTCACCTTTTCAGGGCCATGCATGGTGTTTACCCCGTAGTAGTCTACGTCTTCCAGCTTGTAGTAGAAAGTGCCTTTGCCTGGTGTGTCGATATAACTGTAGCTGGCTCCGGACACGGCATCGCCCTGGGCAGGAATGAGCGTGTCGTTGATCTTCTTATAAAAATGTTGAAACCCGCATTGTCTACCTCCGTTGCCGTCTCCCATAATAGGGTAACTACGCCATCATCACCCGCTTCAGCAGTGAAGTAAGCGAGTGTGACAACAGTTGGTGTGCCTGTTGGCTTTGGTGTAGGTGTTGGTGTTGGTGTTGGTGTTGGTGACGGTGTTGGTGTCGGCGTACAAGTAGGAGGCAAAGACAAGGGCGTATGATGTTGATACTTTTCGAGCTCCCGGCACAGCATCGCCATTACAGTCGACTGCTCTGCTGTCACTGTGCCCTTAACTTTACCCTCCGCGTCTTTTACTTGATATTCAGTGCCCTTTAACATATCAATGCAATCACAAATATCGGAAAATTCCTTTGTTGTTTTTAGGTCTCGCCTCGTACAGGTCGTCTCGACTGTTTTTGCCACTATGCTATCGTCCGTGAAAATAATTAACGACGGATTCCGAGCTGTCGTCGGGGCACCCATTGTCCCAAAGACCTCAATGCGTTCAGAAAGCTGCGGAGTTCCTGTACCAGCGGCGATACCTGCGTCCCCGTGGCAGTCGTTGCATCTTTTCGTTCCCCTGCTACTCATTCCGTTGGTACCCACGCTAATTACATCCGAAATTGTTGCGGTTCCGCCTGGAGGGACTGGGATATCTGCCATCACCATCACCGTCCCACTGCCGGTTTCTCCCACCACAGCGCCGACTTCGACCCGATTACTGCCGATTTCATTACCAGCCTGTACGCTGCCTGTCCCACATAACAGATATGAAAACTCCATCTGGGGAGATTCAGAGGATCCAGGGCATTTCACAATCACCCGAGGAAGTTGACATTTTTCAGGGCCCCCCGAAAAGCAAGCCTCCTGCGCACTATCTTCGCTCATTGTTGCTGTCACTGTGCATGAGCCCGGTAGACACGCTACGGTGTCTGAAATATTGATTCCCCCTGTGTTTTTCTTTTCTTCAATTTTTGTGTTTATGCAC
>JABWAQ010000027.1 GCA_013360945.1 Candidatus Brocadia sp. | reverse complement strand
CTTCTGGATAAAATCCCTCAATATCTCTGGCAGTAACTTGCAAAATGCCTTGAGAATCGCCCCTAAACTGCTGTCCGTTAATTCAACTCGAAATTGACAGCCAAATTCCATTGTGATACTATTTGTGCATGGGGTAGCTCCCATATCGCCCTCCTTTTCTACTCTACCAAATCTTTTCCACCTTTACTGCACACACCTTATATTCCGGTGTAAGTGCCAACAAATCTTCTCCGGGACCTGTCAAGACGTTCGTTGGAGTTTCCGGGAAATGGAAGGACAGGAATACACTTCCTGGCCGGGACTTTGTTGTGACATGTGCCTTTACTTCCAAAGAACCACGCCTGGATGTCACCCTTATTTTATTACCGGTTTTTACACTGAGTGTTTCGGCATCGCTGGGATGAATTTCTGCGAATTCCTCTGAACTGATCGCATAAATCTCCGGGTTTCGTAATGACATGGAGCCGTTGTTATAATGGTAAAGACGACGGCCTGTGGTTAAATATAAAGGATAGTTACTATCGGGCAATTCCTCCGAAGGAGTATAGAGAAGATCGTTAAACCTTCCCTTTCCCCTGGTGAATGTATCTTTGTGTAAAATGGGTGTGCCGGGATGTTTCTTATCCCACACGGGCCATACCAGGCCATCTCCCTCAAGTCGCTTAAAATCGATCCCTGCAAACTCCGGGGTAAGGCTGGCAAGTTCATCCATAATTTCATTTGGATGATTATAATGCATGGGATATCCCATAGCACTGGCAATCAGGCATATAATCTCCCAATCGTGTTTTGTTCCCTTAGGCAAGGGAATGGCCTGATTGAGCCGTCTGACCCTTCTTTCTGCGTTGGTAAAGGTACCGTCCTTCTCAAAGAAACAGCCAGCGGGGAGTACTACATGGGCCAGTTTTGCCGTCTCCGTCATAAAAAGCTCCTGTACTACAAGGAGGTCAAGTTTTTTCATGGCTGACCGCACATGATGGATATTGGCCTGCGTTACAGCCGGGTCATACCCAATGATATACATCGCTTTTAGTTTTCCTGCCAGGGCTTCCCGGTACATTTGCGGTTCTTTTAGACCCGGTTTTGCGGGAAGTTGGCAACCCCATGCCTCAGAGAACTTTTTATTGACAATTGGATCATCGACCTTTTGATAACAGGTGTAGACGTCTGGTAATGCCCCCATGTCACATGAACCCTGGACGTTATTCTGTCCGCGAAGCGGATTGATCCCGGTATTTGGACGGCCTACGTTGCCCGTAATCAAAGCCAGATTGGCCAGGGACATGACGCCATGAGAGCCGGCCTTATGTTCGGTCATTCCCAATCCGTAGACAATCATGCCCTTCCGCGTACCGGCGTAAATTCTGGCAGCCTTGATGATTTCCTCTTGTGGCACCCCGGTAATCTCCTCCGTCTTTTCAGGTGTGTACTGGGCTGCTACCTGCTGTAACATGTCTATGTTCTCTGTCCGTTGCTTGATAAATTCCCTGTTTTCCAGGCCTTCTTTTAAAATGACATGCAGCAGGCCATTGATAAGGGCTACGTTGGTTCCTGGTTTTAAACGCAACCACACGGTTGCGTACTGGACGAGTTCTATCTCACGCGGGTCGATTACGATGAGTTTCGCCCCACTCTGCCGTACCGCTTTTTTGATTTTTAAGGCAGCTACCGGATGAGCTTCGGTGGTATTGGAACCGCTGACAATGAGCACCTCAGCACCTTCAATATCAGCCAATGAATTGGTAGCTGCTCCGCTTCCTAAAGAGGCGCGGAGGCCCGTTACTGACGGGGCGTGGCATACCCGTGCACAGTTATCCATATTGTTGGTTCCTATCACAGCGCGGGCAAATTTTTGAGCCAGATAATTTTCTTCGTTCGTACCCCTCGAGGAACTAAGGCATCCAACTGCGTCTGAACCATATTTCTTTTTGATCTCCAGCAGCTTTCCGGCGACCAGGCCAATGGCCTCATCCCAGCTTGCCTCCCGAAAGGGCTGGTCAATACGATCCCGGATCAGCGGGGACTTTAAACGGTCCGGGCTTTTGTAAAACTCAAACCCATATCGCCCCTTTACACAGAGACTGCCATAATTTGGGGCGTCATGGGTATCGGCTGTTACCTTCAGAATTTCACTCCCTTTTACATGAAGCATAAGGCTACATCCCACACCGCAGTAACAACAGACAGTCCTTACCTTCCTGGTTTCCCATGACCGTCCCTTTTTTGCGGCAGGTTTGTCCATGAGGGCGCCTACCGGACACACAGAAACACAGTGTCCGCAAAATACACACCCAGCATCATTTAAGGGTTTTTCAAAGGCCGTTGCGATTGAGGTTTGCATCCCGCGGTTTGAAAATGCCCATATGTGTTGATTTTGAACCTCGTCACAGATCCTGACGCATTTTCCACAAAGAATACATTTGTTCATATCCCGATAGATACCGGGATTAGAAGTGTCAGGTTTGGGGGGTGGATTTTGTTCTGCAAACCGTGATGTCTTTACATCATAGTCATACATGAGTTTTTGAAGCTGGCATTCTCCTGCCTTATCGCATGTAAGACAATCATTGGGATGGTGAGACCAGATAAGTTCAAGATTGAGTTTTCGTGCACGCGTTACTGATTCGCTTTGGGTAGAGACCTTCATACCTGCAGAAACAGGGGTTGCGCAGGAAGCGACCAGGGATCGCGCACCTTCTACCTCTACCACACACATCCGGCATGCCCCGGAAGGAGCCAGGCGCGGATCGTGGCACAACGTAGGGATGCGAATCCCCAGTTTTTGTGCTGCTTGTAAAATGGTTTGAGAAGGTTCTGCCTCCACTTTTTTCCCATCTATCACTAAAGATACCATGATTACATCCCCCATTAAAAAACCTTAAATAAACAAATTATCCAATTAACTATTGGACGAAGAGGCGGTGTCTTTTCCTGGTAAGGTGAAGCTGAGATGGATGGAGTTTGAGATTTCTTGCTGGATGATATGAGTACAGAGCAAGGCAGGTATGTCCCTTGCATTTTTCGGGAATGTACTACAGGTAATCCTTTAAGAGTCTATACCTTGTCCACTTAACCTGGAAATGCCGCCGCCACTTCAGTAAGTGCACTCACCCGTATGTAAATGACGTGCAGTTTTTCCAGATCATAGGTTAGACCCCAAAAAAGATGATAATAAAAAATAACCCATCGGTTACTTCTTTTTGTCGCCAGGCATTAAGTGTTTTGATAACAAATTGTATAAATTATACAGATGGGGCGGTATTTTGCAATATCAAAAAGTTACGATATCCCGTAACTTTTCCAAAGCCTCCCATTGTTGATAGGCCTCGGCCAATTCACATTCAAGAGACGACACCCTGGCCTTGATATTCTCGATATCCTCATTTCCCTTTTGAAAAAACAGGGGATCACTCATGGTTTGATACAGGTGTTGTTGGTTCTAAGGTGTACCCCATTGTCTAGACAATGGGGTACACCTTAGCTGCCTATTGCGCCAGTTTTGTAAGTTGGACAGACGGACGAAACCCAACCTTTATAAATCTATTGCAGTAAAAGAATCCCGGCATGGGGGTCTTCTTGTATTTGTTGTATGGTTTCGTAATGTGTTCGTATTAATACCTCAATTTTGGCAGTAGTACAATTATCCGCTCTAATCCAGATTATTTTAGGAGGAAAGCCACGCAGTATACTTAATTCATTGAAATCTGCATCTTTAGTCACAATGGTAAACCCATGTTCCTGAGCCCATTTCCAGACCTCGTCATCCGTAGCACGATCAAGTCCTTTTAAATGTACATGCGTTGAATTCGGGAAGATATCCGTGAGCTTCTCGATTAATCTCGGTGATAGATTCTGATCGAAAAGGAGCTTCATGACTTCGTTATCAACAACTGACGCTCACGGTCCGCAGCGTAGCTCAAACATGCCTGAATGTCTTCCTTCGTCAAGTAGGGAAAATCTTTTAGTATTTCTTGTGTGGTCATGCCGGCTGCCAAGTATGACAATACGTCGTATACCGTGATGCGCATACCACGAATACATGGTTTACCGCAGCGTTTACCAGGTTCAATTGTTATTATTTCCTGATATTTCATATTGGGTTTGAAATTTTTAAGCAATGGATTATAGAAGCTAAACACAAAATATACCTAAATATTAAACAATATTAAATTTCAAAATGCTGGTTGAATCCCTTGAATCCCTGAGTTCTCTGGATATTTTCCAGGAGAATGCCTATTGCGTCATTTCTGTGAAACACCTCATGCCGTGCCTCAGTTATTGAGCCTTTTTCCAGAAGTCCATCCAGCCGTTTCTTATCAACACGCCACGTTTCCCCTTCGGTGAATGCCTGCCCTGCTTCAAAAATTCAAAAGGAGAAAGAAAGAGGGTCAAATCTTTTCAGGTTGTCCGAGAATTGCCTTGAGCACCAGAGACTATACTATATATTGATCTATAGTATTAATATTAAACAATATATAGTATACATTTAAGTTTGACATTGAATTCTCGGACAACCTGTTTTAAAATGACAAATCTGCCTCAACTCTTTTAATAATATGAGAAAGATGCCTGTTGCTTTTCAGTTTTTCCCGCAATCGTTTTCTCCCCTGGCTCACGGTACTATAGCCTTCCCCAAAACCATTTCTCCTGTCTCGGCATAGGTAGGGTGGATTAAGGCGCTGTTTTTTGCGCCAAATCCACCTTCCACATTTTCTAAATGGTGGATTCGCTTCGCTTAATCCACCCTACCCAACAAATAAAAAATCTACACCGGCGACCATGCTGCCTGGTGTTTGAGCAGTTTCCATCTCCTCTGAATTTCCGCCTCCGCCTGCTTCATGAGTGCTGCTGCCACTTCCGGATTGCTTGCCTTCAGTGCACGATAGCGGTTTTCTTTGTAGGCATATTCTTCAAAAGAAACAGACGGATCCTTGCTGTCAAGCACCAGCGGATTCTTCCCTTGCGCCTCAAGCTGAGGATTATAGCGGTAAAGCGGCCAATAACCGCTGGCAACCGCTTTTTTCTGCTGCTCTATGCCCCTGCTCATGTCAAAACCATGGGCAATACATACGGAGTAGGCAACAATAAGCGCCGGCCCGTTGTATGCCTCTGCCTCCGTAATCGCCCTGACGGTTTGTGCAAGATTCGCCCCGAACGCCACCTGGGCAACGTATACCTTGCCATAGGTAGCCATCATCAAGGCAATGTTCTTTTTGAATGTCCTCTTTCCCCCGGCGGCAAACTGGGCGACTGCCCCCAAGGGCGTTGCCTTGGACATCTGGCCGCCAGTGTTGGAATACACCTCCGTGTCTAAAATGAGCAGTTTCATGTTTTCGCCGGAAGCCAGCACGTGGTCTACCCCGCCGTATCCGATATCATAACCCCATCCGTCACCACCAATCGACCATACCGATTTCTTCACCAGGTAATCAGCAAGAGAGAGGAGACTTTTTGCGTCGGATGAGGCATCCTTTGACAATCTCTTCTTCAGTTCTTCTACACGCCCCCTCTGTTTGTCAATCACTTCCTGGGTAGACTGATCGGCATTTTTCAATGACTCAAAAAGTTCTTTTGCGTCTGCATACGCAGGTGTCCTGGCCAGCTTATCCAGTAACTCTACTGCCTGTGAGTGAAATTTATCCACGGTCTGCCGCATGCCAAGGCCAAATTCAGCCGTATCCTCAAAGAGGGAATTTGACCACGCAGGCCCGCGTCCATCAGCCCGTTTGGTATACGGTGTGGTTGGCAAATTTCCACCGTAAATGGATGAACACCCCGTGGCATTGGCAATAATCAAACGGTCGCCAAACAACTGGGTAAGCAGCTTTATATAGGGGGTCTCTCCGCAACCTGGACAGGCGCTGTGATACTCAAAAAGCGGCTTTACAAACTGGCTCCCTTTCACCGAATTGACGTTAAACCTCGAAGAATCAGTTTCGTGAAGATCGAGAAAGAAGCGATAATTCTCTGCCTCTATCCGGCGAAGCGGCTCCTGGAGCTTCATGTTGATGGCCTTGACACCGGGTATCTTATTCCCCTGAGCATCCTTCTTTTGACCAGGGCAGTTGAATACACATGAACCGCACCCCGTACAATCTTCCGGCGCTACCTGGACGGTAAACTTCAGTCCTTTCAGCTCTTTTCCCGTTGCGTCAATCGATTTGAAATTTCCGGGTGCATCCTTTAATAATGCAGGGTCATACGCCTTTATCCGGATCGTTGCGTGGGGACAGACAAATGAACACTGGCCGCACTGAATACAAGCATCAGGTTCCCACTCGGGGATATGCACCCCGATATTTCTCTTCTCATACTGGGTTGTCCCGGTAGGCCAGGTGCCATCGGCAGGTATGGCCGAAACAGGCAGGGTGTCTCCCTTGTCGGCAATCATCCTGGCCGTTACCTTTTTAACAAATTCAGGCGCATCTTCCGGTACCGGCGGCAGCATCCTGGTCTTGCTGGTAACCTTGCCAGGTACATTTACCTCGACAATATTTTGAAGAGCCTTGTCCACCGCAGCATAGTTCATGTTAACTACTTCTTCGCCCTTTTTTATATAGGTCTTCTTAATCTCGGTCTTGATCGCCTGGATTGCGTCTTCCCTCGGAATAATGCCAGAAATGACAAAGAAGGCCGTCTGCATGATCATATTGATCCTTGAACCGAGTCCAAGATCATCGGCGAGGGAAATGGCGTCAATGATGTAAAACTTCATCTTTTTGGAGATAAGATGCTCCTGTACCTCAACCGGTAAAGTATCCCATATCTCGTCCTTCTTGTGTGAGGTGGTGAGCAGAAATGTTGCTCCTTCCTCGGCATGGGACAACATGTCAATCTTTTCAAGGAAAGCGGGATTATGGCAGGCAATGAAATTTCCCTTTGAAACGAGATACGGTTTAAATATTTTCTCCTTCCCAAAACGCACGTGGGATACCGTAGTTGAGCCTGATTTTTTGGAGTCATAAACGAAGTAACCCTGTGCGTAATTGTCTGTTTCCGACCCTATAATTTTAATGGTATTCTTATTGGCGCCAACGGTACCATCAGCGCCCAGGCCGTAAAACAGGGCGCGAAAATCTCCGCTTCCGTCTATATTAAAGGATTCGTCATAGTCAAGACTGGTATTAGTAACGTCGTCATGAATGCCGATGGTAAAATGGTTCTTTGGCTTGTTCAGTGAAATATTATCAAAGACCGCCTTTACCATTGCCGGGGTAAAATCCTTTGAACCAAGGCCGTAACGGCCCCCAACAATTATTGGATAGTCCTTGAACTTAGCCGTTCCCTTATCCATTGCCTCACCAATGGCAGTCCTGACATCAAGGTATAATGGCTCACCGATCGCACCGGGTTCCTTGGTACGGTCCAGGACGGCAATCGATTTGACACTCTTGGGTAAACTGTTAACAAAGGCATCGATATCAAATGGCCTGAAGAGCCTTACCTGAATAAGCCCCAGTTTTTCACCCTTTGCGTTGAGCGCCTGGATCGTATTAAGCACCGTTTCTCCGGCTGAACCCATAATAATAATGATGCGTTCGGCATCGGGTGATCCGAGGTACTCGAATATGCTATACTGACGACCGGCAACCTTTGCAAATTTATCCATTGCCTTCTGCACGAGGGCAGGGGTTGCAGCATAATATTTATTCACGGTTTCCCTTCCCTGGAAATATACATCGGGGTTCTGCGCTGTACCGCGTATATTGGGCCGGTCGGGGGTAAGGCCCCGCTTGCGGTGGGCTATTACCAGATCATCATCGATCATTGCCCGCATCTGATCAAAAGAAACCTCCTCTATCTTTTGCACCTCATGGGACGTTCTGAACCCATCAAAGAAATGCATAAACGGTATCCTCGACTCAAGGGCAGCTGCCTGGGCAATCAAGGCAAAGTCCATGGCCTCCTGCACGTTTTTCGAGCACAGCATGGCAAAACCCGTAGAACGAGCGGCCATAACGTCAGAATGGTCGCCAAAGATGGATAACCCCTGACACGCCAGGGAACGGGCGGTTATGTGAAAGACCGTTGGGGCGAGTTCTCCGGCAATCTTGTACATGTTCGGAATAAGTAATAAAAGCCCCTGAGAACATGAAATTGTGGTTGCCAGTGCGCCCGTTGTCAGCGATCCATGCACAGCCCCTGCAACCCCTCCCTCTGACTGCATCTGGCTTACCTTCGGCACCGATCCCCAGATATTCACCTGATCTGCAGCCGACTTTGCATCGCATATCTCTGCGATAGGCGAAGAAGGCGTTATGGGATAAATTGTAATAATCTCATTGGTGGCATGCACCACATGTGCACATGCCGTGCAACCATCGACGGTTACCATCTTCCGGCTCATACATTCTCCTTGCTGGTTTTGATGTTGGAAAAAACATAACCACAGAGTTTACAGATTTCGTAATTTTAGAATTACGATTTCAGATATATGATTTTCTATTCGTAAATCGTAATTCTTAAATCGCAAATCATAAATTTATTATATATTTTTTCTGCATCTCTGTATCATCGCGTTAAATACAAATGATATTCAATTAGCTTACACTATTTTTCTCATTTTGTCGAGTAAATGTATTGTTTCAATATTATCTATTTCGTAACAGCTCACCCAACATAACCTTCCATTCATTCGGCTTCGTACAGGACAGGCAAGGAGGAAGAAAACAAGTGGTATCCCATAAGTTCGTCAATAAGGACTCCGCATTAAGGCAGATACGTATGCATTAGAGAACGATGTAAACTTTCCAACAGATGTGAATTTGTTGTGGGATGCGGCGGCACGTAAAAGTCTGGATGTGACAGAGGATTCGATACGTGAAGGGCTTTTGGAGGAAAAGGGAAGGCGCGAAAGAGGCAAGAAAGATTGAGAAATACAGCCGAAAGACGCGGAAAAACCCTTGTCGCATTTTTAAAAAAGTGTGTTTTCGTTCAGACACTAAGTATTTGATACAAGGAAAGATTTTGAAAATCTAACGTAAACTTTGTATAATTAATTAAATGGAGGAATAATATATGGGGGCAACCATAAAGAATTTCAAAACGATGCAAAAAACAGCATCAGGTTTGTTGGGACCAATTGATTCTCAGTGCAGACAAAAAAGATCTGATACATTTAATAGCTTAAAAACGACGATCTTTGCGATGATATTAATCGTGCCGATGTCTGTCCTTGCAGGGGGCGAACGCAAGGACAGAAAAATTCCGGATGAATACCTCGCAAAGAAAAATCCATTTACCGGAAGTGACAAATCGGTGTTTGAGAGGGGTGAATATATTTTTTCAAAGAAGTGCGCAAGGTGCCATGGGAAAAATGGCGATGGAGTCGGTTCTATATTAGAAGGGTACCAAATGCCGGTTTTTAACAAAGAGTATTATTCAAAAAGAGAGGATGGATATATCTTCTGGATAGTAGAGCATGGATTGCCCAACACCCCGATGCGTCCTTTTGGGCCTGGCAGCGATTATAATCTATCAGAGGCCGATATATGGAAGGTGATCGCTTACGAGCGCGAGAAGTTTGGCAAATAGCACCATAAAAATATTTTTGTAGTGGCTTCTGGCATTTGATTATTAGTACAAATGATTGAAAGGAATACTTCTGCTATATTCGTAGTTCCCTGCTTACTTACTTACCCTTATTCACTGACGGCAATATAAATATCCCTGATGGGGTCGGAACTGTTATCCCGCTTAAGACTTTCCATTCATCTGTATCAAGGACTCTTACCGTGTTATCAAAATAAGATGAGAGATACAGTCTCCTGCTGTCATCAGAGAATCTTATATGCATTATCCTCTTCCCCGCTTTTATGTCGTTTAAGACCTTTCTGTTTTTAACGTCAACGACTGTCAGGAAATCTTCCTTGTCTCCGCTGTAGTTTACTGCAATATATCTGCCATCAGGAGAGATTGCGACAAACACAGGAAGTCCTATCAAATCTATATAGCCGATGTGCTTAAAACTATTGATATCCACAATATGAAGCCTCCTCTCCCCAACTGCGGGGATAAAGGCGCTGTCCTTATATACTCCCCATGTGCCAAAATGGGGTATCTTAAATACCGCCTCTCCCTCGCCCATCCTCAGTTCTCTTTTAGAATATTTCATGGTTTTTGCGTCAAGCATGCCCACGCTTCCCTCATTAAAAAATCCGACGATATATTTATTCTTTGACATGAGGGCATCAAAAGGCATACTTCCTGCATTCTTTATCGTCTTATGCATTTCAAAGTTCTTTTTTGAATCGAGTACCCATATCTCGTCTTTATCCATGAGGGCAAATATCAGAAATCTCTTCCATGATTTTATGCCAACATTTCTCGATGTTGTCTCAATCTTTTTCAGTGTGTTCAGGTCTTCGTCAAGTATAACCACATCATAAGGGTCATAGTTTGCAACTGCCACCATGCCGTCAATAAATATAAAACCTATTCCGCTTTTGCCGGCATTGACCTGCCGCAGAAGTCGGTCGGAACGTATATCTATTTGCGAGAGACAGCCGTCCCTGCTTATTACGTACATAAAGTTTTTATTAAACTTTACCGTGGCATGATTGAGATTCCCAAGATTTTCTATCTCCCCGGAAAGAGCTCCGTCCTCTATTACAGCAAGCCGCCCCCGCTCTCTTTCAACAACATAGATCTTCTCTGCAAAAGCAGGTGCAAAAGCAGAGAGTATCAATAACGCTGTCGTAATGACTATGCAGATGGTGTGAAACAATTTTACATAAGAAAGCGTAATTGCTTTGTTTCGCCAGCAATGATAAATCTTGTCGGATTTATATTTTATTATATATAGCATGCCGGATCCTCGTCAAAATAATCTCCGTGCCGGATAAACGCCCTTGCCCTTGAGTTTCCATTGCATATCTCAATATAGGCGCATTCTCTGCACTTGCCCTTAAGCCTCCGCGGATTCTCTCTGAGCCTTGAGAGGATGCCGTTTGAATTCCATATCTCGCAGAAACTCCTTGTCCTCACATTTCCAACGACGTCAGGGAAAAACGGGTCGGGCTTTACATTACCTTCGGCGTCAATGTTTATAAGCCGCTTTCCGGCCTGATTGCCGCCCCATGTCTTTAATCTCTCATAAAGCCTGTTATATGCATCGGGGTATCTTTCTTTAAACGCATTAAGAAGCATCACGGCATCTGCGTCATTGTTGCCTGTTACGACATCTACTGGAACATTTTTCTCTACAAATTCAAAAGACTTTTTAAGTATAAATTCTACAGCCCGGCGATAGTCATCCCTGCCAGGATCGCGCAAATCTCCAGCCCTGCCTGAATGCACAAGGTGTGATATGTATATCTTCGGGATACCTTCCTTCCGTGCAAGCTCAAAGATAAACGGGAGACTCTTCTGCGTGTTTTTTGTAAGCGTAAACCTTACGCCGACCTTTAAGCCGGTTTTCAGGCATAATCTTATAGCCCTCAGTGAATCCTCAAATGCACCTTTTCTACCCCTGAACGAGTCGTGTACCTCCGCCTCTCCGTCTATGCTTATGCCAATATAGTCAAAATGCTCTTTTATTCTGTCTACAGTATCTTCTCTTACAAGAATGCCGTTTGTTGAGAGATACGTCTTTATCCCGGCGCTTTTTAGTTCACACGCTATATCAAATACGTCCTCCCGCATAAGCGGTTCTCCGCCTGAAAGAATCGCAAATTTTACCCCCGACTGTTTTAGTTGGTGTATAAGCCTCATCATCTCTTCACCGTCAAGGTCTTTGCCTTTTATCTGATTTGCATTTGCGTAACAGTGTTTGCATGAAAGGTTGCAGTTGTTTGTAAGATTCCATATAATGATGGTGCCGCCAAAGGGCCTGCAGTCTTTTCGGGAAAGAGCGTCTCTTATATATTCAGTTATCCTTAGCATGTGCTGATTCCTTTATAAAACTAAGGAGAAACTCCATCTCCTCTGCACCTGTCTTTATTTCCGGCATGGAAGTCCTAGCATAGCCGAGGGCGCTGTATGTGGCGTGAGGGTGTGATATGTAAGCCCTTATTGTATTTTCATTCCTGTTTTCGTAAATCCACTTGAAAGAAGGGCCAAACGCCTCATGTGTGGGGTGGTGGCATCCCCAGCACTTCTGTCTGAAGACCTCTCCGCCAAGCTGAACAGGGTCATAACGCCTGCTTTTATTTACAAAATTATATTTCCCTACAGGCAGGTTCGCCGGAAATCTCTTTTGCTCTTTTAATGTAAGCGCATCATACACTATGAGGTTTCCATCATTTTCATAGATGCTTAAATATGCGATGTTGCCGTCTCCGCTAATTTCGGTATGTATCATCCTTTTGCCTTTTACCGGAACTATCTTTTTCTGTGAAAGATCCCTTTTGTCTATCAAGACAAGCTCGTCACTGCCATTGTCAATCCAGAGATACGGGTTATTGGAGTTTGTTCTTACAAAAAAACCGCTTCCGCCTACGTCAACCTTTCCCAGAAATGCCCAGTCATACATCTTCCATATGCTCAAGTATGTCTTTCCGATATGCGCAGTGGCAAAATAGAAGGATCCCTTATTATACCAGCAGGAAGCAGAAAACAGATGAGGCATACTCTCTATTGGATAGTCAAAGATCTTTTTTCTGTCTTTAATCCTGTATACCTGAAGGAGTTTGCCGTTTCTTGAGCTTCCTATTACGTAGGAATCAAGCGGGTCTATGAAGAAATCATCGAAAGGCTTCCTGAGTTTCATATAATCAATTGAAAGGCTTTTCGTATTCATTATACCAAGAAGCGGCTTGTCTCTGAATGTAAATATTGCCTCATCCCTTGAATGAAGCTCGTATATGGCGTTAATCTTTCCTTTAATAGGGATAACCTTTACTACAGGGGCGCTATCCTTCTTTATGCTTTCAACATCAACAACAACGATAGACTCAGGAAGAAGACAAGCTGCAAACAACCGGCTTCCGTCTCTTGAAAGCGCTATATTTCTTAAATTTACGCATACCCTTATCTTTCCGTAAAACCCCCTGCTGGTATCATAAATCCCAACCCAACCGTCTCTTGCCGGTATAAAGAACTTCCCGGCGTCAGGCGTAAACTTCAGGCCGCCGTGGATGTTGCTGTAATCAAACTTATCAAGTATGCTGTCTCCTTCCATGACCCATACCTTGCTATTACCCTTTTCGACAACTGCAGTGAGGTTTTTTGTGTCTTTTATCTTTACAGGCATTGCATCCCCATCTGTAATTGTAATGCTTCTCTTTATATCATCTTCTTTCCATGTAACGGACGCGGGCTTTCTAAGAAATGCCACAATCATATTTATTTCTTCATCACTCAGGTGGCTAAATGGCGGCATTTGTGTTGCCGGAAGTCCATTCCTGATAATACCTGCAAGGTCATTGTCGGAGAAATTTTTTAAAAGTACCGGCAAAAGCGCCGAGGCCGTTGTTCCTATTCTTTGTGGATGATGACACAGGGCGCAGTTTGTCTGATAGAGTTCTTCGTCTTTAGCGGTTGTGTTTAGGTCGGGCGCTGCAGAAATGACCGCGCAGAAAACAACAAATAACAGTGTGCTTCCCACGGCTGCTGTCAATCTTTTTTGCATAAACCTTATTTACCAAACTTATCGTGTGTAAAGGCTATCGTTTTCCATATATCATCTGAAGATAGAACCTCAGCACTACCTGGTCCAAAAGATGACATCAGGGTATCAGGCAATCCCTGTTCTATTATCCAGAAGATATATCCATCCTCTTTTTTCGAAAAATACTCTTTGTTAAAAACCGGCATTTTGATACCTTTTAATATGGAGCCGGTACCATCCCCTTTCTCCCCATGACATTTTACACACTTCCTTGAATAAATATATTCGCCCCTCCCAAGCGCTGATTTATCGCTTCTGGCAAACGGATTCTTCTTTGCAAGGTATTCGTACGGAATTTTTTCGCCAAACCTCGTGCGCATAAAAACTATTACTTTCCATACATCATCTGCAGAGAGAATATCATCGCTGCCTGGTCCGTAGGAAGGCATCAGGGTGCCAGACAATCCATGCTCTACAATCCAGAATACCTGTCCATCCTCTTTTTCTGAAAAATACCCATTATTAAAAACCGGCATTTTGACGCCTTTTAATATAGAGCCGGCGCCATCGCCTTTCTCCCCGTGACATTTCACGCACTTCCTTGAATAAATATATTCGCCCCTCTCAAGCGCTGATTTATCACCTCTGGCAAACGGACTCTTCTTTGCAAGGTATTCATACGGAATTTTTTCGCCAAACCTCCTGCGCATAAAAACTATCAGTTTCCATATATCGCCTGCAGAGAGAATATCATCGCTGCCTGGTCCAAAGGAGGGCATCAGGGTGTCAGGCAATCCCTGCTCTACAATTCTGAAAACATGCCCATCCTCTTTTTCTGAAAAATACCCGTTATTAAAAACCGGCACTTTGACGCCTTCTAATATAGAGCCGGTACCATCGCCTTTCTCCCCGTGACATTTCACGCACTTCCTTGAATAAATATATTCGCCTCTCTCAAACGCCGATTTATCGCCTCTGGCAAACGGATTCTTTTTTGTGAGGTGTTCATTTTGAACTTTTTTATCTGTCTGCCCTTTTCCAGCAAGGTCAGATATCGTCGCTATCAATGTAAACGTAATAACAACAATTGCCCTTAATCGCATCTTTTTACCTTTTAGCGTTAAATTAAGGAGGCTGAAAGTCAATTCTTCCAGCAACTTGTGGTTTAAGTTTCACACATCGAACGTAATACTTTAAAAATCTTTTAGTAAACATCAAGCCTTGTGTTATAGACATTAAATTTACCAGTCGGAGTTACAAGACTTGGATCTTTTATCCTTGTCTTCTCAGTAAGTGTTTTATCGTCGTATACAATAATCTCACCCTGCCTGTCCCACACGGATATCCACACCTCGTTGCCCTCCTTATTGTATTCCATATGAACAATCCTGCCCTTGTCAGTGAGTTTTATTATCGTTGGCGCTGCATTAAGGTACCTGATGTCATATACCGTCACACTTCTTTGTGCATCTATATCTTTTGAAAGTGTGTGATCTACCCACAGGTGATTGCTTTCCGGATGAGTCTTAATAAATAATCCGCCGTCGCCGCCCACCTTAAGTCTTCTGACAACCTTCCACGCATTTTCAGGGTTGTGTTTGGGATCTGTGCCAATAAGGGCCACTGTTGCCTCTCCAAGATGCGGTGTTGCAAAAACCCATCCAAATTCAGGATCTTTGAAATTTGCGCCTCTTCCAGGGTGAGGTTTAACGCCCGTTTCTACAATAGCCTTAAGCTTTTTTGTCTTTGTATCAACGGCAACGAGCTTATCCCTCATATTAGCCGCAACAATGAAGTATCTCTTTGATTTATCCCATCCGCCATCATGAAGGAATCTTTCCGATTCGATTGCAGAGACCTTGAGGTTTTTTATGTCAGAGTAATCAACAAGAAGGATATGGCCGGTTTCTTTAACGTTTATTACCCATTCAGGATAATAATGTGATGCAACGATAGAGGCGATCCTCGGCTCAGGATGGTACTCCTGGGTGTCATACGTGTAACTCCTTGTGCTGACAATCTTAAGCGGCTCAAGTGTAAGACCATCAAGAATAACGTAACTCGGGGGCCAGTAGTTTCCTACCACAGCAAGCTTGTCAACGTAGTTCACTTTTTTACTTTCATACTTACTGCTCTCAATTGACCTCGCATCAAGTCCGGTCTTGACCTCTGCAACGGTCTGGATAGGGTCCATCCAAAGATCAACGATTGTGGCCTTGGCATCCCTGCCAATTGTATAAAGCCATCTTCCGGACTTGGAGTATCTGAGGGTGTGAACGGCAAAACCGGAATCCTGAACAGACACAATCTCTTTGGTGTCGCCGTCAATTATGGCAATCTTACCGGCGTCCCTCAAAATTACGGCAAAGAAATTCTCCCAGTTCCTATTATGCATTGGCTTTGTGGGCCTTTTGTCAACCGGCACGTGGACCTTCCACGTTGCCCTGATTTCTTTCATGTTAAACTCAGGCGGGGCAACAGGCTCCATCTGAATATACTTCGCAAGGAGCTCGGCATCATCCTTTGTGTAAACATTAACACCGGCACCCCATCCAGGCATACCGCCCTCTGTTCCGTTAAAGATTATCTTTGCAAGCTTCTCAGTGCCAATTGGCTTCGTCTTGTCAGGCGTAAGGGCAGGCCCTGTTGCGCCTTTCCGTAACATTCCATGACATCCACCGCATCTGTTAAAATACTCCCAGTTTGCATTTTCGTATTCCTTTCCTGCAAGCAGAGCCACCGGCTTTTCTGAAGGCTGTGCCTCCGGCTTTACTTCTGCCTCAATAGTTTCCAGCACGGACTGCAGGTAACGCCTGAATGACTCTGTAATTTCTGAAAGTTGTTCCTCTGCCTTTTGTGAAAGCTGTGCCTCTGCCTTCTGAACAATGCCGGCACCCATAATCACAAGCGGGAAAACGGATACCAAAAATACGATCCCAAACTTCTTCATAAATATCCCCCTTTCGTTTACTGAAGTGTTTTGCAAGGCACAAACGCCTTACGGACAGCCTTATTCAGGCTCTGTTTTTGTAGAAACATCCCTCGTATAATTATGTATCAGTTTTTTTGCAAGGAATTTTAAGGAAACCTAACTAATGCTACCAAATACTTTTTATATGATGTGTCTTTGCAAGCTTTTATTTATGAGCTGAGAAAGTGCTTATGACAATAAACAAATTCTATTCCTTTTTTCAAAAGCATATATCAATAACTTCCATCTCCTTGACATTACGAATATTGTGATATACAACCCTTATAATATGGCTTACAAAACAGTATTTCTTTTTGAAATGCACTATGCACATATGGAACAATTTTAAAAAAAATGAAAATTACCTGGCTTTGCGCAGATGTCTGGGTAACGTCAAAGTCAAGGCAAGAAACACGGCAAGAAATTCATTAGGCCTTCGGCGACTTACCCATAATCCCCCCCGTAAACGGGGGGATTATGGGGGGTGTTTGAAATCCTTATACATCAAGCGAAAACAAAGAAGCGTTATAAGTAAAGGAGTTTCAGTGCAAGGTATGGTTTGTAGGTCATATTTCTAAGCTTCGCAGTTTCATTTTAGGCAAAAAGAACCGGAAGTGCGTCCTGATTAAACCGATTGGCGCTGTACTGTTAATCACTTCCCATTCATCTCCACCTTGATTTTCGGTTGTTTTCTTTCCTCTTTTTGTGCTATATTCTTCATGGAAAAGGCGAAGGAAACTGGATTCCCACTTGCGTGAGAGTAACAAGTAAAATACAGGAATGACAAGAAAAAACAGAACTATTTATACAATGAATTTAAAACATCCAGCGCGTAACCTCGATAAATATCCCACAAATTGTTTTTCGCCTGTTTATCAGCAGATTACAAACTCCTTTTGTGCCAATGCAGGGGTAAACGGCAGTATGCCTTTACAGGTACTGGAAGGCACGGAGAGGCTGATCAAGGAAGAGCTCGTCCGGTGCATCTGGTTTGGACAGCACATTAAAAAGAACGGACTCTTTACCGATGATGGCTTACGCCTGGAAGTCCTTTCCCCCGGCTGGTGGAATTCGGAGGGAGGGCCCGATTTCAAACATGCTGAAATTCTCCTTGAAGGCAAAGGCCTCATAAAGGGTAATGTTGAGGTTCATGTATTTTCATCCGATTGGATACGGCATCAGCATGACAAACAAAGCGCCTACGACACCGTGTGCCTGCATGTTGCTCTGTGGAATAACAGTCACGGAGAATCTATGACGAATCATTGCGGACAGGCCATTCCTCAATTAACCCTGTCCAGATATTTAGATGCCGAATTGGATGAATTGGTAGAGTTGATCGACGTTGAATCATATCTAAAAGGGGAAAAGGTGAATCCCGGACAATGCCAGGCCGAAAGGGAAAATCAGGATATAGATGATCAATGGATAGGCCGTTTCCTTGATTGCGCCGGCGACGAACGCATCCTTCAAAAAGCAAAAAGGTATGAAAGATGGTTAGAAAAAGGACCCTTTGAGCAAGTGCTTTACGAAGCAATTATGGAATCGCTGGGATATAAAAACAATAAGGAACCGTTTTTGGCGTTAGCCTCCCGCGTGCCGCTTGAAGACATCCGGCACACAATCCCGGGAGATGCCTCTGCCCGAAAAAAGGAAAAAGATATGCAGGCGTTACTCCTGGGTACAGCGGGTTTGTTACCTCAACAAAGAAATGAAAAAACAGCGTATGACAGAGAAACTGCTGAGTATATAAGTGATATTGAACACGCATGGAATGAGATACAAAAAAAGATGTGCCGGGCTGCTTTGACAAAAGATGACTGGAATTATGCAGGGATAAGACCTGCAAATTTCCCGGAAAGAAGGATTGCGGCCATTGCCAACATCCTTTCAGAATGTTCATCCCTGAGCATCTTCCGATACCTCTTATCAGTACTTGAAAAGGTGGAAGGCTACAAGGAAGAGCACAAAATCATCAAGACGTTCAGAGACGATATACAATCCCTCTTTCTTAGCAGTTATGACCCCTATTGGTCATACCATTATACGTGGCATGGGAAAAAACTGACAAAACCTGTTAAATTACTGGGAAAGGAGCGGGCTTCCAATATTTTCATCAATGTTATTATTCCCATCTTGCTGCTCTATGCCAGAAAGCATAACAACACAAAAATAGAAAAGATACTACATCTCACGTATAGAAATTATTCCCCTCTTCCCGGCACCAGTGTGACAAATTTTATGGGTAACCGTATCTTTGGACAACCACAGGTGTCAAAAAAAATCATTAACTCAGTCAGGAGACAACAGGGATTGTATCAAATCTATAAGGATTTTTGTGAGAATGACAATATAAGTTGCAACAAATGTGCCTTATATCTGTCTATGATTGAAAAGTAATACCTCACCGCTGAGACGCAAAGACAAAAGGCAGAGGCTAAGAAGCTTAGAAGATGAGATCCGGGAAAAACACAACTTCTCGTATTCCCAATCTGCTAACTTCTTTTTCTTTGAGTTCTTTGTGCCTTTGTGGTGAGTTTAGATATTCCATAAATAATGAAAAAAAAACTAAAATTCTTTATGGTGGGAATTCTTGGTTCCTGGTTCATAAAATTATTGGCCTTTACCATCCGTATTTATGATTATCCCAAAGGATTTAATGAGAAGGTACAAACAACTCACGCTATCTATACCTTCTGGCATTGCCTGATACTAATCCCTGCATATGTTGGCCGCAACAAAAATATACAGGTGCTTATCAGTCAACACTCTGATGGCGAATATATCGCACAGGTAATAAAGAGACTTGGATTCGGTGTTATACGAGGATCAACAACGAGAGGTGGTGCAAGGGCAATAAGGACCATGGTTGATAAGGTTCGGGAAGGTTATTCTGTGGCAATTACCCCCGACGGGCCTCGGGGACCCCGATTCGTTGTTCAGCCTGGATGTGTCTATCTCAGTCAAAAAACCGGACTCCAGGTTATCCCTACTTCCATTGGATTGTCTCATTATTGGAAGCTCCCAAGCTGGGACGGATTTCGTATCCCGAAACCATTTTCACGGGCATTAATTATGTACGGTGACCCCATCCCTATCCCACCCAATCTTACTGAGGACGAAATAGAACACTATCGGCTTTTGATAGAGAAAATCATGAACGAAATGACAGAAAGGGTCGATAACTTAGTACGAGAAAAAGAATTAGCGAAAAGCCTTCATTCGGATAAGTAGATTAGATTTTCTGTTTTGGTTTATACCGTTGCCCGTGATACAGGTTGTTGTAATGACGCCTGTGCCGCCGCAAGACGGGCGATGGGCACCCTGAACGGTGAACAACTCACATAGTTCATGCCTACCTTATGACAGAAGGAGATGGTTTTCGGATTTCCTCCGTGCTCACCGCAGATACCGACCTTTAAGTCCGGCCGGGCGCTTCGTCCCCTTTGAATTCCCATTTCCACCAGTTGGCCTGTGCCTTCCTCGTCTAAAACCTGGAAAGGATCCTTTTCAAGGATGCCTTTTTCAATGTAATCAGGTACAAAGGAACCCACGTCATCACGGCTAAAACCAAAGGTCATCTGGGTAAGATCATTCGTGCCGAAGGAAAAGAATTCGGCGTGTTTTGCAATCTTATCGGCAATCAGGGCAGCCCTTGGCAGTTCAATCATCGTACCTACCATATACTCAATCTGGACACCCTTTTTCTGCATGACATCCCTGGCGGTTTTGTGGACACTATCTTTTAAGATAATAAATTCCTGTTCGGCGCTGATGATGGGCAACATAATTTCGGGATAGACGGTAATGCCTTTCTTTTTCATAATGCATGCAGCCTCAATGATGGCCCGTACCTGCATGTCATAGATTTCTGAGTACGTAATGCCCAGCCGGCAACCGCGGTGACCTAACATGGGATTTAATTCGTGAAGCGCTGACACCTTGTCCTGAACCTCTTTAAGGCTAATCTTCATCTTCTTTGCAATTTCTTTTTGATTATATTCTTCCTGTGGTAAAAATTCATGAAGAGGTGGATCAAGGAGCCTTATCGTTACCGGAAGGCCGTCCATTGATTTGAATAACTGTTCAAAGTCGCTGCGTTGCATGGGGAGCAATTTCTTGAGGGCAGACGTGTATAAACTTAACGATGCCTTGAGTTCTTTCCTGGTTTGCATTAATTCCTTCTTGATAACGCTCGTTCTATTTGTCTTTGCCAATTCATTTTCCAGGACGGCGATCTTGTCCCTTAAGTTTTTAACATCTGGCGCAAAGAGGATCATCTGACGGACAGAACCAATCCTGTTTTCACCAAAGAACATGTGCTCCGTCCTGCAAAGGCCAATACCCTCTGCACCAAATTCCCGCGCCTTTTTTGCGTCCATTGGGGTGTCGGCATTGGTACGGACCTTGAGTTTGCGGATCTCATCAGCCCACTCCATGAGTGTGGCAAAATCACCGCTGAGACTGGGTTCCACGGTGGCAACCTGGCCTAACATCACCTCTCCGCTACTGCCATCAAGGGAGATATAATCCCCCTTTTTTACTATCTTCCCATTCACGCTAAAGACCTGTTTTTTATAATCCACGTTTAACGAGCCACAACCTGCCACACAACATTTACCCATTCCCCTTGCTACCACGGCGGCGTGGGAGGTCATGCCTCCCCGTGTTGTCAGGATGCCTTTAGCGGCGTGCATCCCTCCAATGTCCTCGGGTGAAGTTTCTTTTCTCACCAGGATAATCTTTTCTTTTTTTACGGCGGCTAATTTTTCTGCATCTTCTGCGCTAAAAACTACCTTTCCCGTAGCGGCGCCAGGCGAGGCGGGAAGTCCCACCGCAATGACCTCTTTTTTTGCCTTGGGGTCGAAGGTAGGATGTAACAATTGATCGAGTTGATTGGGATCGATGCGGGAGATAGCTGTCCTTTTATCAATGAGCCCCTCTTTAACCATATCTACCGCAAATTTCACGGCTGCCTGGGTAGTCCGTTTACCGGTTCTCGTCTGCAGTATAAACAAATGGTTTTCCTGTATCGTAAATTCGATATCCTGGACATCTTTAAAGTGTTTTTCCAGAATATTTTTGTATTTGACAAGTTGTTCATATACTTCAGGCATCTCTTTCTCAAGATTGTCAATTTGCTCTGGGGTGCGGATACCGGCAACAACGTCTTCGCCCTGGGCATTAATGAGGAATTCTCCGTAGAATGTATTTTCGCCTGTGGAGGGATTTCTGGTGAAGCAAACTCCTGTGGCAGAGTGAGCCCCCATATTTCCAAAGACCATGGCCTGAACATTTACAGCAGTTCCAAGAAGCCCCCTGATTTCATAGAGTTGCCGATATTTTATGGCACGTGGATTATTCCAGGAGGCAAATACGGCATCGATTGCCTTCCGGAGTTGTACTTTTGGATCGTTGGGAAAGTTTTCGCGGGTCTTTCTTTTATAAACGGTCTTAAATTCTTCAGCGATCTTTTTTAATTGATCGGTTGTTAGTTCTGCATCACTTATTGTCCGCGCCTTTTTTTTATATTTGTCAAGAATTTCTTCGAAATTATGTCGTTCTACACCCATAACGACATCACCAAACATGGTGATGAACCGCCGGTATGCATCCCATGCAAAGCGCTCGTTGCCTGTTTTTTTAATAAGCCCTTTGATGGCATCGGGATTTAATCCCAGGTTTAAAACGGTATCCATCATGCCTGGCATCGACGCCGCTGCACCGCTACGGACAGAAACGAGCAAAGGATTGTTTGGGTCACCCAATTTTGCCCCCATAAGTTTTTCTAAACGGGCAAGATTCTGTTCTATTTCTTCGGCAAGACCGTCGGGATATTGTTGATTATTCTTGTAATACGCATCGCAAACCTCCGTTGTTATGGTAAATCCCGGGGGGACCGGGATGCCCAGATTGGTCATTTCTGCAAGATTAGCTCCCTTACCACCCAGCAGATGTTTCATATCGGCTTTCCCGTCGGCAGATCCGTTGCCAAAGAAATAGACATACTTAGGCTTAGGTGACATTCAAACTACTCCTTTCCACAACAATAATTTTATAACACCGATAACAACATACGATTTGAAACGTGGTTAAAATGGTTTCTTATGTTAGCAAAAACAATTTTAACTGGCAAGACAATTTCAGCCGCAGATGTAACGTTTTCAAAAAACTAAAGTGTAACATTATATGAAGCCGGGAAGGAGATATACCATTCCCCTGTGCCATGCCCTCAGCATCCAAAATACCCGGAGTCAAAGGCAAAAAATTACCCGTGCAGAAATGCCCTTACACCGACACAGAAAACAACCCCCGCTCTTTTTTTGATCAGCTTCCTCACTGCACAAATACCATCACGGGATGATACGCATGCTGTCCCTTCTTTTCGGGGTTATAACCCACCTTCTCGTCCTGCTGATTCCCATAGCCTCCCGTACACTGTTGAATCAACGTCCATCCACATATCGCTCTGCGCAGTTCTCAATGTGTTCTTGGGGATTCTACCATTTCTAACCTAATCCCGCAACAAGGTTTCACCTTGTCATGCGTGATTTAGGTTATAATTTATCATCGTTAAAAATCAATTTTAAATCACTCACTGTTCTTTTAGTTTAAAAAGGAATGTTGTTTTATCGCTGAATTAAGGATTAAAAAATTTCTTGCTTTAGCCATCCGCCGGGTGATATTTTACATATCATAAAGTTTCCCTTTTTTAAATGAATCATATTGCCCTCAGAATGGTCACCCGAACACCTTTGATCTCTCGTTAAATCGTGTTTACTGTTTGTAATTACAAGGCAGAACTTTTTATGAGAACGCAGTGGAAATAGCCAATGCAACGCGATGACAGGAAAGCGATCTTCGGATGGGGCATGTATGATTGGGCTAATTCGGCCTTTGCCACAACGATCATGGCTGGATTTTTTCCGATTTTTTTTAAACAATTCTGGAGCGCCGGCGCCGACACCGTCGTAAGTACCGCAAGATTGGGACTTGCAAATTCTATTGCTGGCATTACTGTGGGTCTGTCAGCTCCTGTATTGGGTGCTATTGCCGACAAAGGAACATCAAAAAAGAAGTTTCTTCTTTTTTTCGCTTACATGGGTGTGGCGATGACTTCTTGCCTATACATGGTTTCAAAGGGCAATTGGCCTATGGCTGTCATGCTGTATGTCCTGGCAACCATTGGGTTCTCCGGAGGCAACATTTTCTATGACGCATTGATTACTGGTGTTGCGTCTGAGAAGAAGATAGATTTTGTTTCCGCTTTGGGTTTTTCTATGGGTTATCTGGGTGGCGGTATACTTTTCACTCTAAATGTATGGATGACCCGCAGTCCTGAAACATTCGGATTTGCAGATGCCGGAGAAACGGTAAAATTCTCATTCCTCTCTGTAGGTATCTGGTGGGCAGTCTTTTCGGTTCCGTTATTCCTCTTTGTGAAAGAGCCAAGAAATGAAAAAGCTGATTCGGTTACCGGTATAAGCATGGTGAAGGCGGGTTTTGCTCAAATAAAAGAGACTTTTCACAAGATACAACACTTGAAAACCATTTTCTTGTTCCTTGTCGCCTACTGGCTCTATATTGATGGTGTGGGTACCATTATACGCATGGCGATGGATTATGGCATCTCCATTGGCTTCGAATACGGTGACTTAATCATTGCATTGCTTGTCACCCAGTTCGTTGGTTTTCCAGCCGTTATAGTATTTGGTTATCTTGGGGCTAAGATAGGCGCCAGGCGTGCCATTTTTATCGCCATTGCGGTTTATCTGTTTGTTTCCGTCTGGGGCGCCTTTATTCAAAGCAAAAAAGAGTTTCTTGCCCTCGCCGTTATCGTTGGTTTGGTTCAGGGAGGCATTCAGGCGCTAAGTCGCTCATACTATGCAAAAATAATCCCTGTCGGCAAATCAGCTGAGTACTTTGGCTTTTATAATATGCTCGGCAAATTCTCAGTTATTATCGGCCCAATTCTCATTGGAGGGGTCGGTCTACTGGTAAAATCTATGGGTTACAGTAGTAATATTGCATCACGGGCCGGCATCATATCGATTTCGTTCTTCTTCATAGCAGGCGGAACTCTATTCTATTTCGTACATGAGGATAAGGGAAGAGATGAGGCTAAATATTTGTCTTAAATAGCCGCTGATTAATCGGGGCACGGAAATTTTTCCGGCCGTCATTCTCGCGGCATGGTGGAGTATCAGGTTGAATACCATAGAACTGGCAGCGAAAGATGCATAATCAACAAACCAATCCCACGAAATCCCCCTTTGGAAAAGGGGAATTTAAGGGGATTCATCATCTGATATGGGTATTTATTTATGGCATGTATCCCCGCGTCTGTGATTTTCTGAACAACTGTTTCTTCTTTTTGCTCAAGGCAACAGGTGTTCTCTTATTAAAGGCATTTTATTCTATCGAGGTTGAAAACAGGAGTCGAATACCGCATCAAGGGCCTCTTATTGTGGCTGCAAACCATTTCAGTTACATGGATCCCGTCGTTCTACAGTCGATGTTCCCAAGACGCATTTTTTATATGATGACGGAACTCTACTATGAGGGTCGCGGAAAGCGGTTATTCCAATTCTTGCGCTGTATCTGTGTCAAAGAGAAAGGTTCTAACATAACCGCATTGAGAGAAGGTCTCGAAGTATTAAAAAAGAACTCCGTTTTGGGCATCTTCCCTGAAGGAGGCGTAAGCAGTGAGGGCCGTATTCAGGAAGGAAATCCAGGCATCGGTTTTCTTGTTATAAAAAGCGGCGCACCCGTCATTCCTGCATTTATTTCCGGCACTTACGAGGCATTGCCAAAGGGCAAAATAATACCAGGAATTTCCAAAATAAAGATAATCCTCGGTAACCCTATGAGATTTGAAAATTTTAGGAATACCAAAAAGGAAGGGGTTGGGGAGATTACAAGGCAAATTATGGAACAAATTAAAGAATTATCTTTTTCTGTCAAACAAACGAAATAATTTTTAGGAATTTTGCGCGATTACGATAGGCAATTCAATGATCGACGATTTGTCTTTATACAGAGAAGAATTTACGCTTGGCCATGGCAATGAGGCATGCCTGCTTGTACATGGACTTGGCTGCGGCCCCATCCAGATGCGGGAACTTGCAGAAGATTTATGTAAGTGGGGCTTTACATCAAGGGGAATCCTTTTGCCAGGTCATTGTGGAGATACCGAAGGCCTTGCACTCAGCACGCTTCACGATTGGAAGAAAAAAGTAGAAATCGAGTATGACCAGTTAAAAAAGAGACACAAAGAGGTGGTAGTCATTGGGTTTTCATTGGGCGCATTACTGACACTCCAGATGGCCTTGGATCATCCCATAGAGAAAATTATCCTTATGGGAACGCCTCTCTTTTTGATTCGGGAATACCTGCCGATAAATACGTTGATCGGGGTCTGCAAAATTTTTCTAAAAAGCGTCAGGACACGGAAAAGGAGGTGTTATATTGAATCTGAGATGCATACGGAATATTTGTATCAGCCGATAAACAGCCATTATCCATTACAGACCCTTCACGAAATCAAACAGCTAATCAAAGTTATCAAACCCCCATTGAAAGAAATAAAATCGGCAGCGCTCGTTATCCATTCAAAAAAAGACCTGATTGCTGCACCGGCTAGCGCGAGATATGTGATGAAGCATCTTGGTTCTCATAACAAACGATTGGTATGGCTTGAGAGAAGTCACCACCTCATAATGTTCGATGTTGAAAAAGAGGTGGTTTTCAATGCTATAAAAGAATTCTTGCTTTAGCAGTAAGTCGTCTCCGATTACCAATAAAAACTTCAATTCCGGTTTGGTTTTGGAGTAAATGCAGTTGAGGGTGGCAGAGTCGGAACAATGATCGAAGGTTGGTCTCCGGTCAATGTTTGGAGAAAAGCAACAATTTTGTTCGTTTCAGTATCAGGAAGTGTTACTCCTGGCTGATGTTCCGACATGATTTTTACTGCCTCACTCAAACTCCATGTGCTTCCGTCGTGGAAATAGGGAGCCGTCAAAGCAATATTTCTGAGAAGCGGCACTTTAAATACGTATTTATCTTTCTCGTTTTTTGTTACGTTGTACCTGCCGATGGTCTGTGTGTCTTTGTCATACGGTTTTGCAATTCCAAATTTCTGAAAGGAAGTCCCTCCTGCACCAAAACCGTTATGGCAGATTATACAACCTTTATTCTTGAACAGATCATATCCCTCCTGCTCTATTTGGGAAATCCTATTATAACCTTTGAGCCATAAATCAAATCGTGAGTTTGGTGTCGTTAAGGTCTCTTCAAATGCTGCAATGGCGTCGGCAACGTTATCAAGGGTAATTTTTTCGACTCTGTACGCTTCTTTGAACCACTGCACGTATTCTGGTATTGATTGCAACACACTCACGGCAAGTTCATGGTTTGAAGCCATTTCCATGGGATTTGCTATGGGACCTTTTGCCTGCTCTTTTAAGTCCTTGGCACGCCCATCCCAGAATTGTGCCAGATTGAATTTTGCATTGAGGACGGTAGGTGCGTTTATCGGACCAAACTGCCATTTATGACCGATAGAACTCGGCAAGTTGTCCGCTCCGCCCGCTGAGAGGTTGTGGCAGGAATTACAACTGATCCAACCGGATTTGGACAATCTGGGTTCAAAAAACAATTTCTTTCCTAATTCTATCTTTGCGATGTCGTAATCAAAGCTGATGGGAATTGGCTGGATAAGTTCTTGTGAACGTGCCACTCCGGCACCCATACTCCCACCCCTGCTGCCATAGCCCATATCAATCAAACCCCCGGCATGAGTATGCGCTGGCAGCACGCCATTGATAACAATAAAGGCCATAAAACAGCTTATCGCAATAAATTCCCCTGTCTTCATTTGTCTTCTTTATTCGTTCGTGATTGAGGTATGCTTTTTATTTACTTTTTTACAAAAACCTTGCTATTGTTTATTAACGTATCTCTTGTATGAAATCAAATAGACCTTCAGCGACTTTTTATTTGCAGGGCGACGAGCCTCGTCGCGCTACAATCGCTGCTTTGAAATTTCTAATTATTAAAATGATATGTACCGTAGATAGAATTGTCAACTGCATTTCCTGATGCTCCTCTTGCAGCTATTCATAATTCCACGTGAAATGTGTAATATTTTGTGATAGGCTAATAACCAATCGTTTGGTATAATGCCTTCAAAAAAAATATGCAAAATATTCCGCACATAAATTATTTTAACACCATGCAACTGTCTGAGAAAGGCCTATTTTTCTCCGCACCCGGCATTCTTTTTTCCATAGTAATCGGTTGGGGGATAATATTTACAGTCCATAATCGATCTGCTGTTTCCGGACCTGAGAGCACCGTCCCTTCGGTATATGCATTGGTTGCCGGAACAGCATTGCGCGCTGTACCGGAAGAGGTATTGTCGCCTGAAGTGGTGCAAAGCATGCTGAGGGAAAAGAGGTTGTTTGACTCACGCAGGAATGCTGACGGATATGGCGTTTCTCATAAGTACGAAATGCAAAAAAACGGAAAGATAGTGTATGACCATGTCAGCGGTTTGATGTGGCAGCAGGCGGGTTCATGGAATGATATGAACTACCGTGATGTGAAGAACTATATTTCCTCACTGAATAAAGAACAGTTTGCAGGCTATAATGACTGGCGTCTGCCAACCCTGGAGGAGGTCATTTCTTTAATGGAACCGGGGAAAAAAGCCTTTGATCTGCACATAGATCCGGTATTCGACCCATGCCAGAAAAGGATATGGACGTCTGATTTCAGGAAGGACGGCATGGTCTGGGTTGTTTGGTTCTGCCCCGGATTTTGCGACTACACATATACAGACGACAACATCAGGCACTATGTCCGGGCAGTAAGGATAAAGATCTGACTACGCCGTGCATGGCGAATAACGTAAAAGAGTCGCTTCCCGTATCTTTGGGCAACGTTCGCAGATGACTGCCGGATAGTTGATGGGTAGTTTTACCAATGAGGTGATTGTCTTCAACTGTTGGGAAACAGGCGCCTTGCGAAGGAGAAATATGAAGGTACACTTATTATACCTTCTTTCTTTCCCCTTCCTGCGGAGAAGAGGAAAGAGGGAAGAGGGAAGGTCGTTTTGGTTGCGGCATAGCCGCGCCAGGTATTTTCATCTATCTGACACATTTTGAAAAAGGAGGATTGTCATGGTGAAAACTATTTTATCCTGTCTTATTCTGGGACTTGCGTCCATCGCAGTAACACTTGCCGCAAACGCCAAAGACGTACCGTCATCCATTGTGTGGGAAAAAAACCTTGAAGATGTAATTGTAAAGGCAAAAGCAGCGGGAAAGTCTATCTTACTGGACTTCTTTGCACCTACCTGAACAGGCTGCAAAACCTTGGGTGCCGTGACGTACCCTGATGCCGCAGTAGCAGATTACATCAATAAAAATTTCATTCCCTTACAAATCAATGTTCAAAGTGGTTCTGACCTTCTGAGCAAATACCGGGCGTTTTGGACGCCGACCATCGTTATTTTGGATTCTCTGGGCACCGAATATTATCGCTTCTGCGGGTTCTTACCCCCTGATGAATTTATTCCACAATTGCAATTCGGATTAGGCTTTATGTCGTTGGAAAAGCAGGATTACAAGAGCGCCAGCGTACAATTAAAGTTGGTGGTGGATAAATATCCCAAGAGCGATATCGCCCCGGAGGCGCAATATTGGTTTGGCGTTTCGGAATATAAGGTTACCCGTAACGTGGACGCTTTATTAAAAGCATGGAAGAAGATCAAAAAAGATTATCCTAAGAGCATTTGGGCTAAAAAGGTATCGTTTGTAAAAGATTGATTGTTTGATTCAGCAGGGTAAAAAACCGACGATTATTTTATGCCTCTTTCCAATCGATCAATTGTGGGATATTCTTGGGAGGTTTATGGTGGATAAGCGACTGTAATAATTTTTCGGGATCGTTGGACGTTGTTGTAATGAGCTGGCGGTGTTTTGTTTGTATAAAACGTTCTTGCAAAACATGGCTGATAAACGCCAGCAATAAATCAAAATATCCTTCCACATTGAGTAACCCAATTGGCTTCGTATGGATTCCCAATTGTGCCCATGTAAGAATTTCGAAGAGTTCATCAAAGGTGCCGAAGCCACCCGGCATCGCAATGAAGGCATCGGATAATTCCGCCATCATGGCCTTTCGTTCGTGCATACTTGACACCATCCGGAGTTCTGTCAGGCCAGGATGGGCAAATTCCCTGGAAGACAGGGCATGTGGGATTACACCAATGACATTCCCCTTTTCTTTTAAAACGGCGTCCGCAATGATCCCCATCAGGCCGATGCTCCCTCCGCCATAGACCAACCCCATTCCATGAGATACGATGGCCTTGCCAAGTTGTTGTGCAACGGCTGTATACACTGAACGCGTACCGGGATTAGAACCACAAAACACACAGATGCGTTGTATGGAATTAGTATCAGCCATGCAGTATTTATATCTTTGCGCCCGTCTTGTATAAGGTATTCAGGATATTCATGGCAAGTTCCACTGCCTGGGATTTTGACAGGAGCAATTCATAGTCATCACTATTTTTTTCGCCTTCCACAACGATCTCGATACCCTCAGTCCTTGCAACAACAACGATTTTTTTCTTTTCTTCCATGTTTGTTATCCTTCTTAAATAAATGCCTGTCTCTGAATTTAATGTGTATGAATTTCAAACACCCCCCATAATCCCCACGTTTACTGGGGGAAACAGGGGGGGTAAGTCGCCGAAGACCTAATTAATGTTTTTAACAATTTCCATCTTCAAATGAGCGATAGAACCACTCGGATCCAAGTCCTTGGGACATACCTCCTGACAGTTGAAAACGGTATGACAACGCCATACGCCATGTTCATCATTCACTATTGCCAGACGTTCCGCCTTTGCGCCATCCCGGGTATCAGATACAAACCGGTCTATATTGAGAAAAGCCATAGGACCCAGATACTTTTCATGCGATGCCGTGACCGGACACGAAGAATGACAACAGGCGCAAAGGATACAATCGATCAGGATATCGACCTTCGCCCGTTCCCCCGGACTCTGTATCCGCTCTCCTGTCGTTGGCAATGACTTGCCGGGCATCAAATAGGGTTTGATATGCTCATACTTTTCCCAGAATGGCTTCATATCAACAAAGAGGTCTTTGAGAATGGGCATGTGGGCAAGGGGACGAATGGTAACGGTATTCGATTTGAGTTTTGAAACAAGGGTATTACAGGCCAAACGATACTTCCCGTTAATATGCATAGCGCAGGAACCGCAAATACCCGCCCTGCAGGAAGACCGAAAAGCCAAGGAGTTATCCAATCGATTCTGAATATAATAAAGCCCCTCAAGCACGGTAAGGTCTTTCCGGGTAAAAGGCATTTCAAATTTCTGAAAATAAGGCTTTTTATCATTGTCCGGATGAAATCGAAAGACATTGAAACAGACCGTATCTTTTCTCATCATTATGTGTTTTCTCTGCGTTTTCCGCGCCCCCTGCGGGAAAAATTATCCTATTCGAACAAGGCGTCCACAAAGGCATCCGGATTAAATTTTTCTATATCATCGGCCTTTTCCCCCAGCCCAATATATTTTACCGGAATGTTTATTTCATTGCGCATACCGAGCACGAAACCGCCTTTTGCCGTTCCGTCTAGCTTTGCCAGAAATATTCCCGTGACGTCTACTGCCTGTTTAAACATCTTTGCCTGAGAGATGGCATTTTGCCCGGTTGTGGCGTCAAGCACCATCAGAATTTCATGGGGGGCACCAGGAATTCTTTTGGAAATAACCCGTTTGATCTTGCTCAGTTCATTCATAAGGTTTTCATGGGTATGAAGTCGCCCGGCGGTATCCACAATTACCACATCGATACCCCGTGCAATGCTTGCTTCCAGTGCATCGTAGGCTACCGCTGCGGGGTCGGACCCGGTTTGATGCTTGACAATTTCTGCCCCGATGCGTTTACTCCAAATATCCAGCTGATCGGCGGCAGCTGCCCGGAAGGTATCACCTGCCGCAACCATGACCTTTTTGCCATCCTTAATAAAAGTGTTTGCGAGTTTTGCAATGGCCGTAGTCTTACCCACACCATTTACTCCGACAACCATAATGACGGTAGGAGGGGTAGGGGCATATGGAACATCGATTTGAAAAGTCCGCAGACTTCCTTTAAGTTTGTCTTTTATAAAATCGTGTATCTGTGAGGTTTCAGTTATTGTTTTGGATTTCCATGCCTCGTGTAATTCGTGCATTAATTTTTGGACGGACCTTACCCCTATATCTGCGCCGATCAGGATATCTTCCAGTTCCTCAAGCACCGATTCATCGATCTTTCTCCTGAAAGAAAAGAGGTTTTTCAAACGGGACCAGAAACGATTCCGGGTCTTTTCCAAACCTTTCTTGAGCTTTTCTGACGAGACAGGAATTTCCTCTTCAATGTGTTTTACAACAACCGGAGTTTCCGGTAAGACAGAAACGGGCTTTTCCGGCAAAGTCAATGTTTGGCTTGCAGTCTCATTTTTACCGGCAAGTGTTTCCGGCGGGGTTGAAACCGGCTTCTCGGGAGAAACGGGGATTTGCTTTTCAGAAGGTTTTTCAACAACTGCCGTTTCCGGTGAAATGGGAACCAGTCTTATTTCGTCACCTACAATAATAACGGTTTTTGGTTTTTCAACAGTAAAGTTTTTTATCCGCGACCAAAAACTGACACGGGTTTTTCCTGCATTGTTTTCCCGTTTTCCGGACGAATTCACTGATTGTTTTCCCCTTTCGTCTTGTGCATGAGTAGTCTCCGGTGTTTCTCTTTTTTTTCCGGCAAAAGTATTTTTATCTTTTTTCGGGAGCTGTTCCATTGAGTTAATATCTCCTGTCGTAGATTTTCACAAATAGACCGCTTTGGTTAAGAAGGGCGTTTCTCTCTCAGTGTGCAAACGAGGTCGCCCGGTATCGTTACTTTGGCAATGGGATTATTCATCTTCCTTTCGCCATGGAAATCTGAGCCACCGGTTATTGCCAGATTGTGCTTCTTTGCTATCCTGAGATATTTCTCAACAGCCTGAGGGGTATGCGATGGATAGTATACCTCAATCCCCTGTAACCCGTACCTGACCAAGTCTTCAATAACATTATCTCTCTTGGTTAGACCTGGATGGGCTAAAACAGGCACCCCCCCGGTATCTATGATTAATTCAATAGCCTGTTGCGGGGTCAGCGTTTTTTTAGGGACATACGCCGGCTTGTTGTCTCCAATATACTTAAAAAAAGATTCTATGATGGTGTCGCAATGACCATGCTTCCATAGTATTTCTGCCACATGCATACGCCCCGGGGAGCCTTTTCCTGCAAGTGTGAAAATGTCCTGTGGATCGATATCAACCTGGAGCTTACGTAATTTTTCTACCATGGCGTAAATACGATTTACACGATCCTCACGAGATTGTTTTATCACCCTTTGTAAAAAATGGTTCTCTACATCAATAAAATATCCCAGAATATGGATTTCCGAAGGGCTGAGATAAGAAGAAAATTCTATGCCGGGGATGATATTGATTTTTTTCCCCTTACCGTAACGATAGGCGATTGCAATACCATCAATGGTGTCGTGATCGGTTATCGCAATGGTTGAAACGCCGAGTCGAATTGTTTCATCAACAACCTCTTCCGGCGTCATGGTGCCATCGGAATAGGTTGTGTGTACGTGCAGGTCTGAGTCTCCGTAATCAATTTCTAAAACATCCCGGAGAATGGAGGCATGTGGGTTGCCTTTTAATTTTCCATTGCCACCCTGGGTATAAATCTTGTCTAAGATTCCGTTCACAAACGTTCCGGAATTTTTCGTGCTAAATTTTTTGGCAAGCTCTATAGCCTCGTTAATTGATACCTTAGGTGGAATATCGCTTCTGTACAGTAATTCGTAGACACCCAAACGCAGAATATTTTTGTCAATAACGGCCATGCGTCGTAATTCCCAATGTTCCGTAACACCCGATATATTTTCGTCGATTTCTCTAATATGTGACCGGCATCCGTTAATGAGCGACATGGCAAATTGGTATACATCATCCTTTTCCGCGCTTTTTTTGCAAAAGGTGTTGATCTCGTCAATAATCTCATCGCCGCGGAGATCAAGCTGATAAAGGGCTTGAAGAGCGAGTTCTCGGGCAATTGTTCTGTTACGCATGGAATATTTGGTTTTTAATAAGAGCAACTAAAATAAATCGATCGCATGAGATAAGGATCTGCATGGGAGAGGGGTCGAAATACAAATACTAGGTTAACGTCCGATTTTGACTGTTTTTACGCCGGCTTGTATTTGATCAAAAAGGTTTACCATTTCTATGGCCGACAATGCAGCCTCAGATCCTTTATTCCCGGTCTTTGCACCTGCACGGTCAATAGCCTGTTCCAGGGTCTCGGTGGTAATAACACCATAGATGGCTGGAATGCCTGTAGATAATCCAACGTGGGCAATGCCCTTGGCCGATTCGCTTGCTACATAGTCAAAATGAGGTGTTTCTCCACGAATAACTGCGCCCAAACAAATTACTGCATGGTATTTGCCGGTTTGCGCAGCCTTAAGGGTTGCAACTGGTATCTCACAAGCGCCTGGTACCCAAAAAACGTCAATATCTTCTTCTTTTACCCCGTGCCTCATAAGTCCATCGATTGCGCCATCCAACAAACGCTTTGTTATAAAATTGTTGTACCGGCTAATAATAATGCCAAAAACCTTCCCGGTACCAATTAAATTTCCCTGGAATTCAACGCCCATAACAATAAGTCCCTTTCCCAGATTTACCGAACCGTATGCAGTTATTTCTTAACCTAAATCAAGCAAAAATCGTCCAATTTAGCTTTAATTCACTCGAATTATACATGGGAAATCGTTTTCATGAATAGAAATGATAGTAGCATATACCCATAAATCTTTCAAGATTTTTCTCTGTGATTGACGCTACCGGGGGATGAAGATTCCGGGAATAGAATCCATCGAATTGTTCCTTGTAATTTCACGGGGAGGGCTGTATTATAAATTTCTTATTTTGTATGACAGTTTTAAAAATAAAGATAGTTGGTAAAGATTGATAATAGACAATGAGGATCTGGTGTGGAAAAGACAGTGACAGAAGAACAAACGAATGAAATTGAAAGTATAAGGATGCCTTTAGGCACACATCTGGAAGAGTTACGGCGGAGGGTTATTTATTCCGTTATCGCCATTATTTTCTGCTTTATCATATGCTGGTTTTTTAAAATACAGATACTGGACACGGCGAAAAGACCCCATAAGTTCGCCATGGAAAAGGTTGGACTTCCAACAGAGTTACAGGTGCTGAGTTATCAGGAGGGTTTCTACGCCTACATGAAGTTGTGTTTTATAACATCTGTATTCCTTGCCTATCCCTTTGTCATTTATCAGATATGGAGATTTGTGAGCGTAGGCCTCTATAAAAAAGAGCAAAGGTATGTGCTCTTATTTCTTCCCGTCTCGTATGCTGCTTTTGTGGTTGGAGGGCTTTTCGGGTATTTTTTACTCATCCCATTTGGGCTACAATTCCTGATCGGCATACTTGGCCCTGGCATTCAACCCATCATTACCATGAAGGATTACGTCTCGTTTGTTTTCATGCTGACCGTGGCATTGGGACTGGTATTTCAGCTACCCCTCGTTATGCTGCTCCTTTCGAAGATTGGATTCGTAACACCTGATAAATTTATCGCGTGGAGAAAGTATGCCATTCTGGTAATATTTATTATTGCTGCCATTGTCACACCGCCGGATCCTTTTACACAAACCATGACCGCCGCCCCCATGATTGTCCTCTATGAATTGGGAGTACTCATTGCAAGACCAACACGGAAGGGATTTACCTTCTTGGGCGTCATAATCGGAGGTGGCGCGTTGCTATTGATCGCCGTATATTTTTATGTAACGCATAAGGGCGGAGAAATCACCCTGGCACAAACGCAGGGAGAAATTCAATTTTTGTACCCGGAAAGCAAGGATTGGAAGGAGTTGGCAAACCATACAAGTTTCCGGAACGGCATCACCCTGAAAACCGGCAGCGAAGGGAAGATCGCCTTATCCACGAAAAAAGGTATCCATGTCAGTATGGATGCAAATACGGAGGTACATTTTGCCGATCCATTAAAGATGCGTCTGAAATCCGGTCAGGCCCTCATCTCTGTGGAGGAATCGGAAGAACCTTTAGAAATCGATACCCCGAACGGGCGGATCAGGGCGAATCGGGGTGTTTTGAATATCCAGGCAAGGGATTTTATTACCATCGTGACGGCGGTAAAAGGTGACGCTACCTTACTTGCAGAGGGTGAGGAGAAAAAGTTGCTGGAAGGGCGGCAACACAAGATGTCCATTGGCGGCGAACCCGTAGACATCGGATCAATCATCAACTGGTCTGAGGGCGTATTGACAAAACCCGATGCGAAAAGTATTAAATGATTCCAAAGAAGCTTACACGCCCGCTCTGCAGGCGCACAACATCAAATTTAATGGTACAGGAATTTTCATGTTATTTAAGCGTATTTTAGGGTGGCATGGACAAACTTAGTTTGTCCGCGCCTGATTCGATGTATAGGAATTTCAAACACCACCCCATAATCCCCCCGTTTACGGGGGGAAACAGGGGGGTAAGTCGCCGAAATCCTGATTAAATGTCTGTGGAGGGGTATCTATAGATCTATAAGGAACCGAATGCACAGGGAAGTCTCGTCACCTTCAAACCATCATATGACAACTATATCGGAGGAAAATGGGTTGCTCCCGCAGGCGGAGAGTATTTTGAAGATATTTCTCCTGTGAGCGGAAAACCCTTTACGAAGGTCGCACGGTCAAAAAAAAGGATATTGAACCTGCCCTGGATAAGGCGCACGAGGCAAAGATGCAATGGGGACAAACATCCGCTGCCGGGCGAAGTAATATCCTTCTCAAAATTGCAAACTGTATGGAGGCAAGCCTCGAAAAATTTGCGGTTGCGGAGACATGGGAGAATGGCAAGCCGGTAGGGAGCATTCCCGATTTCTTGTAAATCAACATTTATTATGCTTCAAAACAACCACGTCAGGGTTAACACTCTTACCAAAAATGTGTCAAAGTTGCAAAAAATCGGGAATGCTCCCCTTTAAGTTTGCGCCAACGACCGTGACCAAATTGTTTCTGAATCCGCATTATATCTCGTATTCTTCCCCCTATGGCAATAGTTTCGACATCCTTAATTTCGCCTATTATCCCGAAATACACAGGATTTTTCACCCTTATAATTTCAATTAATTGGACATACTATTTGCTTAAATCCATTTGCTGGCGCAGCGTGATTAATGATTCATTTTAGAACTTGTCCAGTGCCGTTACAGACTTTACAAATACCTTACACGATAGTAATGTCTTTTTGATTGCCATGTCGGTCAAAATATGGTTTTTGTACACCACAAGAGCCACACGCGCACGTTGTCTTGCCATTACAATGTGG
>JABWAQ010000116.1 GCA_013360945.1 Candidatus Brocadia sp. | reverse complement strand
TGCTGATTTGTCAAGTAAAATATCTCCTCAAGACACTATTTTTTCTCGTTTTTCTTGATGCCTGTATATTACGCAATTTCCTAACCGGACAATGCTGATGTGAAACATATCTGGCAAAGGTTTACAAAGTTTCAAAGAACTACTGGAAAGAATAAAATGCCTGAGATTATTGCAGATCATATTTCGATAGTTGAAACGAGTGAATTGGAGCGCTTTTCACGATTTGCGCCGAATATTATTATCCTATTAACAGCAAGCATATTCTTGAACAATATCTGGGCTACAAGAATTTTGAGCGAACTGACAAGCAAAATAGGACTTTGCAAATTCCCCTCTTGAGAGGGGTAAGGGGTGTGTTTATTCAGAATGTAACAAAAATGTAGAGCGGCGAGTCTCGTCACTTTACAACTTTGTAACAGTTTAGTTTTTTGAAAAAGTAGGGGCGAAGCATTTGCCTAATTGGGTATGAGTGCATTTATGCCGGTTGCAGCAAATGCTTCGCCCCTACCTAATTATTGGGATTTTTCAAAAAACTAAAGTTACACGACGTTAATCTTGAAATTTTCTGTAAACAGAAGCGTATGTTAACCAGCAAAAATCCACGTGCTGCAAAAAAAGAAGAAGACAAATCGTACCGGAAACTCTTTGTCGCGGTCAGCTTCCTCCTTGTCGCCGTCACTGCATGGGTAATCGTCAACGAGACCGTTGACAGGAGACCCTGGAAAAAATACCAGAAGCAGTTCTACCGCCTGGAGTACGAAAAAACAAAAGAAAACTACCAGAAAGAACGGGCAGTTTTTGAAAGTCCTGACATCCGGAAGAAATATGGGGAAACGAAAAAGAAGCTGGAACGGGCATGGGAAGACTTTAAAAAGCCGTCCGTACAGGAAGAATACCACAAGCTGTCGGAAGAACTCAGGAACGGCACCAATGAGTTGGATGCCCTGAAATTTCAGGGAATCGTTGCCAGAAATAAAAGTATGGAGAAGGAATATCTCTACGGGAAGACACAGAATGAACAGATCAAACGTGAGATTGAGGAATTAGAGGCAACGGGAAAGGAGTGTGCCGTCAGGATAAAAGATCTGGAAGGAAACATTGCCCTCGTGAAGGCAAGATTAGGAGAGCTGAGGAGCGATATCGATACCTGCACAGAAGAGTTGGAAACCTATACCGCTGGCTTAGAAAGATATGAGGCGCAGTTAAAGGCATTTCAGAATGCCCGCCCCAGCCTGCAGGTTTACCAGACCTATATGGAAGATTTAAACATCGTCGACCGCTGCATGTCGTGTCATGCCGGCATAAACAAAACGGAAGAGGTGTCGGCAGAACAGCCATACGCAAGCCATCCTGACCAGAAATTGTACCTGGGCAATCATCCGCCGGAACGATTTGGATGCGTGCTGTGTCACGATGGACAGGCGAGCGCCACATCGGGCGTAAAGAAGGCGCACGGTGAGGTTGAATACTGGCTTACCCCAATAAATCGTGGCAAAATGGCACAGGCATCGTGTATACGCTGTCATAACGAAGGCAAGGAGGTAAAGGGCGGGGAGATACTCTGGAAGGGCAGAAGGTTGTTTGAGAATCTTGGTTGCTACGGATGTCATGACACGTCGGGTCTTGGTGAAGACAAGCACAGAATGATAGGGCCGAGTCTCAAAAATATAAAAAATAAGGTAAAACCCGATTGGATTACTGGCTGGATAAAAGAACCCAAAAAATTTCGTTCCACCACGTTGATGCCTGATTTCAGACTTTCAGAAGAAGAGTCGCAAGCTATAGCAGCCTACCTATGGCAGCATGCAGACGAAAAAGCCACATCTGATGAGATGCCGGTATTTGATGAGGAACAGCTATCTCAGGGAGATTTTCTTTTTGAACAGGTGGGGTGCATGGCGTGTCACAGCTATAAGGCTGATGCAGAACGAGGGTTTGCGCCCAATCTGTCACGGATTGGTGAAAAGATGAATTACGGGTATCTGGTTGAGTGGATCATGAACCCAAAAGGAAAGGAACCCCTGACACGCATGCCCAGCTTCAGGCTAACTCCGGAAAAGGCAAGCCTTGTTGCCGGATATCTGATAAACAAAACCGGTAAGGGGATTCCGGCAAATGGATTGGCGGATGCGGATATGGATTGGCTGGAGAATAAGGAACAATCACGTGTCGGAGAGAGATTGATAAAGAGATACGGTTGCTTTGGATGCCACGAGATAAAAGGCATGGAAGGGCTAGGCAAGATAGGGACAGAACTATCTGCTATTGGGTCTAAACCGGTAACCCTCTTTGATTTTGGATTATTGGAAAAGAAGATATTGGGTGAGGCAGGACTCAGGCATTTTACTGAAAACGTGGGAAAGGCAAGGCAGTCGTGGCTACAGGCAAAGCTGCATGACCCCAGGCAGTTTGACGAGGGGAAGTACAAAAAACCGGAGGATCGCCTGAAGATGCCTGATTTTGGGTTAAAAGAGGAGGAGGTAGAGTCACTGGTAGTAATGCTCACCGGGTTGAGAGAAGAGAAATTGCCGGAGAAGTATGTCGCCAGACTGATTGAAAAAGAGCGATCGATCGCAGAAGGCAAGAGATTGATAGGGAAGTACAATTGCATTGGCTGTCATCAGCTTGACCTGGATAGATTGCATCTTGCCGGAGATATTGAAGTAGCAGGAATGGTAAAGCTGGAAGAAGATGCGGGAGTCTATTTCCAACTCTGGGAGGATAATGAGAAGTTAGGCAAGAAAGCAGGTGAAACTATATTTTTAGACGAAAAGCAAATAATTGAAAGGAAAAGGGCAACCGGTGGTGATATTGCACCCGAAATCATCGGGTACCATGTTGAAAGTGAGGGGTTAGTGCCGGAAGAGGCAAGGGTATTCGTCCCCCCGTTGTTATATGGTGAGGGCAAGAAGGTGCAGCCAGAATGGTTGTTCGAATTTTTGAAGGAACCCTTTGACCTGAGACCATGGCTCGACATAAAGATGCCCACATTTAGCTTGCCAGATGAGGAGGCCACCGGCCTTGCCAGGTTCTTTACCGAAATAGAAAATGAGGCGTATCCCTTTGAATATGTCGCTGAAACGAAAAAAGAATATTTAGGGGCAAAAGAGCGCAGGTCGCCGGGCTATCTTGATGCAGCGAAGAGACTCTTTGAATCGAAGGACGTCAACTGCATCCTGTGTCATGTAAAAGGCGAAAAGATGCCGGAAGGTGATAAAACAGGCTGGGCGCCGGACCTCATGCTCGCCAGGCGGAGACTGAAGCCGGCCTGGATAAAGCGGTGGCTCCTCGATCCACAATCCATCCAGCCTGGCACCAAGATGCCTAAATTCTTCCGGGAGGGAGAATTCCAGGACTACATCCCCGGCGCACCCGAAGTACAGGCAGAGGCGATGAAGGATTATCTCATGAATCTGCAGGAATGATAATACAAATTGGTGGTGCAGTTGTGGAAAATCAAGCGGCCTTCCGTTTTGTGACGGTTCCCATGTGAGGACTGAATACAAACCCCTTAGATTTGCCGTCACCAATAAAAGGACGGTAACCCCCTGTGATTGCCAACGGAAAAAAATGCGCCATTTTGCGATGGTTCGCATGGTTAATTTGTTTGTCGCACCTCGGTATCGGTTTAATAACGGCAGGTATTGGCAAGCAATTTATAATAGGGGAAATTTCGTCCGGGGCAATCCGTCTGTCTGCAGTGCCGGTGCATGATGACATTTTCAGAAGAGATATGACACCTGTCCTGGAGATATTCCACCAATGTCGAAAGGGCGGCCATTTGTGCCGCTGTTGGAGAGGATTCGTTGAAGTTTCCCACAAGGCATATGCCTATGCCATAATGATTGTACTCCTCAACACCGGCATGGGCGCCATCTATCTGAGTTACCCATCGATTACCGATCTCAATCTTCCCATCAGGGGTCCCATTTCCGTTCCCGATAACAAAATGATATCCAAGACCATTCTCCCATCCCTTTTTTCCCCGGTGATATCTGTCAAATTCTGCGGCGCTGCCGGAAACTGAGGCGCTGTGGTGAATAACGATGTACCTCCAGTCCCGCACAAAATAATGATCCAGCTGACTTATAATATAAGGTTTCATTTTTTCGGATGGTTTCACCGTAGTTACTGTACTTTCGCGAGACTTCAGGGTGGTCATCGGTTTAGGTGCAGGCGGTGTATAGCAGCCTGATGCACCGAGAACAACAAGAAAAGATATACAAATGCCTATTTTACACCGAAAGTGCATGGACAATCTCCCGAATAAGGTTATCGCCTTTAACTGCCTGAAACGGTTACAGCCTCTTTTACTATCAAACTCATCAGATTGTTTGACATGTCTTGCACGGTATCATGTGCAATCTCACTATCTTATAAGCCCGGAATGATGATATGCAGTGAACCTGTTTTAACATGAATAAAATGCGCAAATAATATGCCTGATTATTCCAGGTGGTTTCCTGATAACTTATCTCTTGGGGGGGATAGGTGAAAGATTGCTTCGCGGAGTTTACACTGTGTAAATCGAATGTGCACGCAATGATAACATGTAGTGTGCCATCGAAGTGCATGGCCGGTGTCATGTGAGCAGACGAGAGACGAAGAACGTGGACGATGGGCAAGTGCTATCAAAGTGCATGGACGTTGTCATTGCGAGGGGCCTTTTCCGAAGCAATCTCCCCGCTTTCATAAAGGAAATTTGGTTGCGGTTGTACTGCGTTATGGATTATTACATTTTTTTTGCTTTCAGAAGAATTTGGAGAGGGTAATTATTGTGGTTTTTTTGTACGTTTATGTGGAAATTCTAAACATGGCCTCATGAGTCTTTAGCTAGCTATGAAGTATAAAAGCCTATAAATTACGGTTATTAAAAACACTATAAGTTTTGGTATTAAGGTTGCGCAGTTGTTCATATATTACGTTATAGAATTTTTTAGATGCGTATTTCGAATTTTAATTTTATTTTTTTGTTGTATTTTTTTAAAAATTGTGTACCATCTTTCCGACTAATAAATAATCTAAGCTATAGAATAGGGATTTACACACGTAATTCCTGGTGTCTCTAAACGGAAATGGAAAGCGCTGGAATGCAATTCTGGCAATACAAAGCGAAGGGGTCAACCGCTTTACATGTTCACGTGGTGAAAGATTTTACCTCTTTTCTGGATATTAATCAGGAATGGGATGCCCTGGCCGTGTGCAATGACCATTATGGTCCGTTTATTAGTCATGATTGGTTTCGGGTCTGGATCAAACATTTCGGCGCGGACATGAATTTGCGCATTGTCTGTATCCTCTCAAACGGGAAAATTGTAGGTATCTTTCCGTTCTGTCTCGTGATAGTAAAACGATTTGGTAAATACTGGCGCATCTTGCAATATCTCCAGAATGATTTCACTCCTGATGCCAATTTTCTTATTCAGCCAGAACTTCGTGACCCTGTATTAAGGGAGTTCCTTCTCTGGAGCATTAGGGACGATGCGGAAGCGGATTTTCTGTCCCTGCAAAAAATGTATTCATCTTCTCCGAATTATATTGCGCTGGTGGCCATGATCAAGAAGCTGGGGCTGTACGCCGCGGAATACTCTGGTAAGTACGCTCCTTGCATCAGGATAAATAACGACATCTCAACCTACATGAAAAATATTTCTCCCGATTTCCGTGGATGGCTTGAAAGAGACCTGCGTAAGATTCAACGTCATCCTTCTGTCAAATCCCGTATGATCACTTCAGCAGATGAATTCGACGAAATTTTTCCTCAGTTGGTTGAAGTCTCAGAGAAAAGCTGGCAGGGCAAGCATGGAACAGGCACATTCTCAAACACATCAACCGCAAATTTTTTTAAAGACTTGTCGAAAATTTTTACAGACCATGGGTGGTTGCGTCTTTTTGTTTTACAAAACACCAACCAGCTTTTGGCATTTGAATATACCCTGATTTGCAATGATGAAATGCGTTGCTACAAGCACGAATACGACGAATCATTCCGAAGATTGTCGCCCGGTAAGGTTCTTCTTTATAATGCGATAAAGTACGCATGGGAAAACGACGTCCGGATGGTCAACTTCTGTCCACCTGGTTCTCCCCCAAAAGACCGGTGGGCTAACCACAGGGGATCGTGTGTTGACTTGATTATTTTTCCGAAGGTATTAAGAGGTATGACGAGTTTCCTCATGACCCGGAATCTGCGGGAGATCGCCAAGCTGATGGTCAGTTCTAACCGGTCGTGGGTTCACTGAACCACTCTCACATATTACACTAATTATTTTAGATGAATTTATACAGAAAGGATGGACGTCTATGCATAAAGTGAAATTTCAAAACCGTAGGATCATGTCTCTCGTTGGAGTGCATTTCTACATGCTGTTTCACTTTTTGTTCTGGTATGTCTTTGGTGTAAAAATATGGGGTAAGACTGCTATGATGGGTGTACCTTCTCTCCTCGCGGGGCACATAAATGCTGCGGCAATTATGATTGTTCTTATAATAATTTCTGTCCTGCTGTATGGCAGGGCATTTTGTGGTTGGGCATGTCATTTACGCGGCGCCATAGAGTTTTCAGACTGGATAATGCGAAAATTGAACATTTCCGGATATCAAAAGATACGGGAAAAAAACATCCTTTTCAATACCAGTTTCCGCTGGTTATTTCGTAGTATTATTTTTTTTGTCCTGCTGCTGCCTGTTATAAGTTATTGGATCCGTCGTGAATATTCCTTCTATTTTGATATACAATCGCCATCTCCAATGGCGGATTTGCCGGGCAACAACAACCTTCTTTTCTCGGCACATTCGCCTTTTAACATGCAGCTTGCCGGCAATGGATTTGCCATACTTGACTTTATTATTCCTTTTATGGCGGGTATTTTCATCGTATTCGTCATGACGTTCGTTTTCAACTATTTTTACGGTCAGGGGGCATTTTGCAGAATCCTGTGTCCATATACGATACTGCTTGTGCCGTTCATGAATATAAGCCCCTGGCAGAAGAAGATAACGCGTGTGTCGAATTGTACAGGTTGCAGGGCGTGCTCAAATAATTGTCCGCAGGGTATTGATGTAAGCCGGGAAATTTACCATTATGATGGTAAGGTGATTAACAAAGAATGCATTAAATGTTATCACTGCGTTGATGTGTGTTCATATCAAACTATAACTGATTCAAAACAAAAGGCGTCTCCTCAGACAAAACCTATCAGTAGTTATGAAAAAACTCCCTGGTTAAATTCGCAAAAGCACTTGCAGGTTATCGAGCCATTACATCCTGTTTTTGATTTTATTTCAATGATCGTTGCCTTCGTATGCGGAACTATCACTTCCCGATTAGGTGGTTTTTGGTTTTATGTAGGCGCTATTGGGGGATATATTATTTTTAGAAAGCTTATTTCTTTAATCTTGACTGAAGAGGCCCGTCCATCCCAAATCCCAAGACAGGAAAAGGAAAAAGAGGTTAGCAAGCTGGCGGGATAAGGCAGGAAGTCACCCTCCTGAGCGATACCCATGTAACAACTGTTTACGGGCATCAGGAACAGGCGGGGGTTGGATATAATTCCAAAAAACACGGACTTCGAACTTTACGCGATGGAGAACTTTCCCCATCTTTTTTTAATAAAACCTTCATTGCGTAATTGAATAAGATTGTTTCTAAGTTTTTCCGTGCTTATCCGGGTTTCTTGTAGAATTTCACGTTCCGTGACAGGTGATTCCCGGATAAGCGCCCTAAGGATCATTCCCCGGATTTGCCGGTTGGAACCCTGAAATGGCGATTGTTTTTGGTAATGAGCGCTTCTCCTGTTTGGATTTTTATACTTCTGCTTTAGCATGACTCCGTAATCCATGAGGGCATAATACCATTCCCGGGGATTGGAGGTGTCAAGGGTCTTTTCTACCAGGGGGAGGATTTCGCCATCCTTGATATGCGTCTTATCGTGGAAAAAACGGTGGATAAATACCCTCCGGATATTTGTCTCAATAAAAACCGCAGGTGTATGAAATGCAAAGGCGGAAATTGCAGAAGCGGTCGCCCTGCCGATTCCAGGAAAAGTTATCAACGTTTCTACGGAAGAAGGGAGGTTGCCATGAAACTCTTCCATGACCCTTTGGACAATCTGTTTCAAGGCTATTGCCCTGCGGTTGTAACCCAACCCTTGCCATTCCCTTAGCACCATGCGCAGCGATGCCCGGAAAAGGGAAGGAAAATCCGGAAATGATTTGGTGAACTGTTCATACTTTTCCGTTACCCGCTGAACCTGGGTCTGCTGAAGCATAATCTCAGAGACGAGGATGTGATACGGATTCTGCGTCATTCGCCAGGGAAGGTTCCGGCCATATTCCCGATAATGCCGGTAAATCATTTCCTGAAACTTTCGCACTTCGGTTGGTGTCAGGCCTTTCTTCCGTATTGCCGGTGCAGACCCCGGATTCTCATTTCCCCGTTTTTGTGAGTGTGGTGGATGTCCCCTTTTCATGAATTACAAGCGTCTTGTCATTACTCCGGATTTTATTCCCATACCGATCAAGCATCTCACGTGTCCGTGTCGCTTTCCCTTCCTCTCAAACCTTAAATTTCAAATAAATATCCCTAGCGCAGCACAGCCGCAACCAAAAAAGCGCAACCACAAAGAACACGAAGTTTTACACAAAGATCACAAAGTTCAATTGATTATCCTTTTTATTCCATCTTTTAGTTTGACAACATGAAAATTTATCAATAACCCCAGTTTGTAATTTCCTAACTTTGTGTGCAATTTCGTTTTCTGTCATGGTGTTCTTTGTGGTTAAGTCTTTTCGATTTTCAATCGCGACAATGTCTTCTTTCACCCTAATGACTTTGAAAAGTGACCAAAGTTGGGCTGTGTTTCATAGGAAATAAAAAAGAGTTTAACCACGAAGGTCTCAAAAAAACCTTACAGAAAAAAGAAGTTTTTATA
>JABWAQ010000115.1 GCA_013360945.1 Candidatus Brocadia sp. | reverse complement strand
GTGTTTTTTGTAGTTGTATCTTTCCTTTCAAATTCCTCTATCCAGTTTTCAATTACCTGCACTACAGCGTGTATATCTTTTTTAACATCCCATTCATAAAATCGTAACACAGATAAACCTAATGATTCTAACTTCTGTTGTCTTATTTGATCACTCGCAGATTTTTCATTATGGCTAATACCATCAATTTCAATTACCAATTTTAGCTTATTACAAAAGAAATCAACGATATAGTCGCCAATAGGCTTTTGCCGCATGAACTGATACCCTTTTATTCTCTTGCCTTTTAATATATTCCAGAGTAAGACCTCTGACAAAGTACCCTTTTTTCTGAGTTCTCTGGAAAGGGTTTTTAATTTTGAATTATAGTAAATCCTCATATGATATTTTTAACACCCCCTTGTCAAGGAAAACAACCCCCTGAATCCCCCTTTGTTAAGGGGGACTTTCCCGTATCTAAAAAACCTATTTCAATTAAAAACAATATACCTGTGAAACAGGGATGATTACATATACAAAAGATTATCCGAGCCTTCTTTTTCAGTCTTAGTAGTTCCACTCAGCATGACTTACCGGTAATTTATTCAATTCTGTTTTTAGTTGTTTCCAGTTGGGTAAAAATGTGTCCATGTAGTAAAGGAATGTATCGTTGTGATACCTTTCCCGTAAGTGAACCATTTCATGAACTATAATATACTCTAAACAACGAATTGGTTTCTTTGCCAATTCCAGGTTTAGCCAGATTCTTTTCTTCCCGATATTGCATGATCCCCATTTGGTTTTCATTAATTTTACCTGCCATTCACTAACCTTTACATTCAATTTTCTTTCCCACGTATCAATGAGTTCTGGAATCTGTCTCTTGAGTTGAAAACGATACCACTCGTTCATGATTTCATGTCGTTTGGCAATGGATGTTCCATGTCTTACGTAAAGGTCTATATACGTTTTGCTTTTCAAAACTACTCTGGGTGGGGCGTCTGCTTCAATTATATTCAGCAAATATCTTTTGCCCTGGAAGTAATGGCTTTCTCTATACTGGTATTCTCTTTGCGGTATTCTTTCCTGACCTTCAAATTTGCGCTGGCGTCGTTTTATCCAACCTAATTTTGAAATGGCAAATAACCGTATTGCATCTTCATTTACCTGGAACGGAGCGGCAATGCGAACCCTGCCCCCTGGAGGATAAACAGCAAGATGTATGTTTTTTATCGCTTTACGAACTACATCAATTGTAATATCGCTTATGATGATCTGCTCCATTAATAATCCTTCTGGTTTTTCACTAATTCAATGATGTATGCCACGTCAGGCTCTTTTACCTGATACATATCCAGTACTTCTTTAATAGCATACTCTACTTCACGTGTTTTAATTTTATTATCTCGCCAAACGTCCTTTTTCGTTGTCATTATTTTATGGTCTAATTCGATTGCCAAGTCCTCATTCTTACCAAGGTTGTCATACAATGCCCTTTTCGCATTGGTATCGAGAGAAACAGGATATTCCATTGCTGTATTTGGTTTTTTAACCTTCCTTGAAAGGGCAATGATTTCATGCAAATACTTTTCATACTCCAAAGTGGCTTCTCTTCTCATGTTTATTAACTCGTCCAAAAGCACACTCATTTTCTCGTAATACATTGGGTTGGCCGGACTTTCCTCGATGATTACTCTCCGCAAGTTGTTTTCAATGGTTTCCGCCATTGCATCTTTATCGCCTTGTATATTTTTGGGCAAATCTCTGATGGCGTCCTTACCTTTCTCCACCAACAATTCCACCAAACTCAAATCATCAAAATTGGCAAGTATTCGGCTCTCTTCTGCTCCGATGTAACTGTCAATCAGATGACGCATGGCTGGTTCGTATTGCTTCAAATCAATATAATCACCACTGGCAAGCTGTATTTCCTTTCGCAGGTTTTCAAAGTGCTTGATGTCGTTCTTTATTTGTCCAGTTTCCTTTTCTGTATAACCTGCTTCTTTCATTTCATCGGCTATGCTGGCATAAGCCCGTATAAGTGCAATGGTAAGTTTGTATAAGGCAACTCGTCTTGGTTCGGTATCTTTTAGTTCGTCTGGATTTTCTGTATTCTTGCCACAGAAGTAACGAATATGTGCTAATGTGTCTTTCGGCGGTTCAACTGGTTCACAGAGTGTCTTGATTGCTTCCAACGCTTCATCCAGGCGTTCTTTGCCTTTCTTTAAACGGTCTTTCAATAAACCTTCAACATCTGATTTTTCATAAGCGTCAAAAGCACCCGATGTATAATCATTGAAGGCATGTTTTAGACTGTCGAACAAATCCATATAGTCAATGATGTAACCGTATTCTTTATCCTCGCCATCCAACCGATTCACACGGCATACCGCCTGAAATAAGCCATGATCTTTCAGATTTTTATCAATGTATAAATAGGTTGCCGGAGGGGCATCAAAGCCGGTAAGTAGTTTGCCTACAACAATGAGCAATTTCATTTGGGCAGGTTCTTCTACAAATTTTTTCTTTACCTCTTTTTCAAACTGTTCTACCTTGTTGATGGCGGTATCGGGGTCTTCGTTGAAATAATTTGTCAGCATTTTCCGGTAAATCTCAAAACGCTGTAATTTTTCTGTATAACCTTCGCCTGTTTCTTCACCTTTGATGTCGGCATGGGTCGGAACGAAGGAGGTAATGATGGCACAATTTTTTAACCCGGCATTTTGAAATAGCTCGTAATAACGGCAAGCATTGTAGATACTATCCGAAACCAACAGGGCGTTGCCTCTGCCGTTTTGCAGCCGTTCTTTTTTCTCCATGTCCATCATGATGTCAAGCACGATTTTCTCTAAACGTGATTTTGAACTGAACACCTTTTTCAGCGTTCCCCATTTTTGTTTCAGTTCAGTTTTGGTAAATTCGGTAAGTCCACGGGTTTTCAGTTCAAACCATTCGTCTATCTTTTTAAGGGAAGTGATCTTTTGCTCGATGTCTCTGGCCTCATAGCGTAAATCCAATACTACTTTGTCATAAACAGCTTCATCAAATTTGTAGGTGTGGATGTATCTGCCAAAAACTTCCAGACTGGTCTGCTTGTCAGCTTTCAAAAGCGGTGTTCCTGTAAAACCGATGAATAGGGCATTGGGCAAAAAACCTTTCATGGCATCGTGCAGTTTTCCTGATTGGGTGCGGTGGCACTCGTCCACAAATACAGAGATGTCGCCTTTGGCTTTAAAGTCGGCCGGAATGCCGCTTTTCAATTCCTGCAACCAGGCATCCACATCGCCTTCTTCTTTTCCGCCAAACTTATGCACCAGCGAACATAAAAGCCAGGGCGAATTATCGTTAAGTTTGTTCAGTAAATCTTTTCCACTTTTGGTCCGGTATATCTTTTCGGAAACACCGTTGTAAACCTTTTCTATCTGCTCGTCTAATTCTTCACGGTCGGTAATGATAAGCACCCTGCCATTGGGATTGTATTCCCTAATCCATTTGGTAAGCCATACCATCGTTAAACTCTTTCCGCTTCCCTGTGTGTGCCAAATAATACCGCCTTCCCTACGTTTAACATGGTCTTGCGCAGCTTTTACCCCAAAATATTGATTTGGCCGGCACAGTTTCTTTATGCCACGATCATATACAATGAAATCATGCAGCAGTTCAATAAACCGTTCTTTGTTGAGCAACTCCACGATATTTTTATCCAAAGGATAATCATATTGGGCGGCCCTATCTCTGATGGGTTTGGTCAGTCGCAACAGGTAAGTATCGTTTTTATTGATGTCTTCATTTATTTCTTTCCATTTCCAAAAGTATTTTTCTCTGGTTTCAATGGCGCCGTAGGCAACGCCTTCAATGTCATTCCCTGCCATTATATACTGAATGGTTGAGAAAAACGGCTTGATGAAAATATGTTTCTGATTATCTAAATTTTGCCGGATACCTTCGGATATGGAAACGGTGCTTCGCTTGAGTTCCAATACCCCCAATGCGATACCATTTACATACAGTACAATGTCAGGGCGTTTATGGTGAACGCCTTTTATGGTAACTTCCTCGGCAATGGCAAAGTCGTTTTCAAACGGATATTTCCAGTCAATAAGCCAAACGGTTTCTTTGTTTTGCCCGATTTCGGGTTGCACATTTACGCCATAGCGAAGCATGGAATACACTTCTTTGTTTACATCATACAGCGATTTGCTTTGGTCGTTAGCAACTTTGCTAAACTTATATAAGGCTTTGACAATCAGATTTTGACTGTAACCTTTTTTGGTAAGCCAGGCGGTTAAGATTTCCTCTTCGATGTTACTGTTATTTTCCCGTTCTTCCCAATTACCCAGATAACGATACTTCAATTCGTTATGGAATAAAGCAACCGCACGATTTTGGGTTTCACGTTCTTTTTTGCCAATGGAACTTAATGATGAATGGTGAGTGGTGAATGGTGAATTATTTTTTATCATTCCTATTCTCTTTTGATGTAATGATAATAGATGCCAACAACTTTTTTAGTTCAGTAACATCTGCAATAATTGATTTGTATTGGCTTTCGTGTAAGTATGCGGATTGAAATAAAAGTTCAATCCAGTAATCCGTTTCGTTAGTTTCTTTTTGAGCAATTGCCATTTTATGAATAAAATCCGATTTGCTTTCAGCCTGCTCTGCCTCTCGAACCAATGCACCAATGGCTGTACCGCTTCTGAGCAATTGTTTACTCAAAACAAATTCCTTCTTTTCCGTTTGCAAGTACTGAAACATTTTTACAATACGCAGTGCAAACGCAAAACTCTTATTTTTAATCACATTCTCTTTCATTTACCATTCACAATTTACAATTCACCATTAAACAAGCCTGATTTTCCCGGTTAATAAATTCTGCATCATACCTTGCTTTATCATTTTGTATTTCTCCAATTTCTTTTCCAGGGCTTCTATTTCGGCATCCATGTCGGAAAGGATTTGAGCGATGCGGGTTTGTTCTTCTTTTGATGGTAGCGAGAATTCTAAATTCTTTAATTGACCCCCTGTTATCAATGGCTGTCCTGAACCAAAAACAAGTCTATTGAGATGATAATTAATTAGCTTGAAAAAAATAAAATCTATATCAATATTACTTTGTAACGAAACTATCAAAGTGTTATCCGAAACACAATACTTACCTGATACTTTATTAACAGTTCCAGCATTTGCACCAACTCTTGCAATTAAGATTTTATTTCCTTCGTAATCATAAACATTACGCCAACCGATTATTCCAGTTGAACCATAGATTGGGTATTTTCCTTCTTTCGATTGCGTATTTGATTTGCCTGATGCTACTGATAATGGTATCTCCCCTAACTTCTTCGCCTCCCACCCCTCTTTCGGCCTCAGCAACTCCTGCATAGCCCCTCGCTTGATATTTCGTTTTTTGGCAATGAGTTTTTCTAATTGGGTAATGAGTGCATCTGCATCGTTTAAGGCAGTGGCAATGGTGGTTTGCTCGGATTTGGTAGGGGGAAGGGGAATTTGAAAAGAAGAAAGAGTGTCTCTAGTAATCCCCTGAGTGGATAATTCCGATTGCTTAACATATATACCTGTAAAATCTTGACTTATTGCAATATCGAAAGGCGCAATTGCTAACTTTCCAACTCCGGTTCTTGAAACAAATAAAAGATTGCCTTTTTCAATGATATTGGTAGAACTATTTTTGACTGCTTCTTTTGAAATATATCTTCTAATAACAGCAACTTTTTGATTTAAAATATCAGCACCAGTTATCCAAGGAATATTACCATTCCAATATTCAGTTACTTGGGTTGAAGGAGTTCCTCCATTAACAAATTTCTCAATTAAATTCCCTAATATATTCACCTCCCAATCATTTGGAATTATCCCAACTTCTGTTTTCTTGTATCCTTTTAGTATTTTCATTGCTTCTACCATTTGAAATTCATTTGTTTTAAATGGTTCTCTACTTTGTCTGTCAATTCATCCACTTCAATGCTCAGCTTAGATATAGGTGTTTCGTAGCGTTCTGCCAGTTCCTTAATGCGTTGGGTAAGGCGGTGGCTGATGTTGTCCATTTCGGTACGAATGCGTTGCTCTATGCTGTGCATCCATTTTTTCTCCACCACGATGGTTTTAATTTCGTCTATGCTTAATTTGGGGTATTTGGCAATTACCTTCTTTTCCAAATCGGCCTTTGCGGTTTTTATGGTTGCCTGCACCCCGGCTTCGTCATCCATCAGCTTTTTGTATGCTTGCAGCATGTCGTATTCCTCGGTATTGTCTTCCTGTAGAGACGCACGGCCGTGTGTCTCTTCTTTAATGGCTTTCTGCAAATTGCTTTTGCTGATTTTTCCCTTTTCGTCTAAGGCATTGGCAAGCAAACCGTCTTCGCCTCCGTGCTCTTCTCGCAATTCGTCCATCCTGGTATTCAGGGTTTCGGCTTGCGCCTCCAAATCGTTAATGGCTTTTTGTTCTTCGGCAAAATATGCCTGTATGATTAAAGCAGGAGGAATCAGTCTGCCTTCCAAACCTTCAATACCTGCCACCTGCTTCACGACTTCTTTATCCCCTTTTTTTGTCTTCTTTTCCATGCGTTTTACCTCGTTGCCAGCCTTCCAGCCATCGGCTGCAAGTTCGTACATATCGTCCTGCATCGTTTCAGCCCAATAATCCATCAGGTGTTGATACATGGCGTATTTATCGGTCAATTGTTTGCCTGTGTAACGTTTCAAAAGATTTTCAGAAATCTTGTATATCTCCTGCTTGGGATGCAACCCTTTGTTTAATGACTTGGTGTAAGCGATGGTTTCTTTTTTCCATGTGCCAAACACGGCGTCCATCTTTTTGCTGAAGGCGGTAAACTCCGGATGGTGGAAGATGGTGTTTTTCATTTCCTCTTTGGCAATTTTTAATGAAGAATAATTTTTTGAGCCGCACGGCCGTGTGGCTGTACTCTCAGCAGGTTTGAATAAAGCGATTTTTAATGTGGGATACACCTCCCAATACTTGCCCAAATCCTCAATATCACGATTGGGAATATCGCCCAGCAAGTGGGCTTCAATGTCTTGCAAGTCTTCCGCTTCCTGGCTGTCAATGTATCGGGGGATATTTAGGTTGTAATCATTCTTTGGGTCAGCAATTTCCGAGATGGGAATGATGCGTGAATATTTGTCAATCTCAATGCGATTGTTGAAGGTGTCCACTATTTTGTGAATGTCCTGCTCACGAAGGCGGTTTTTGTTTCCGTCCTTTATAAAATCTTTGCTTGCATCAATCATAAAAATGTCTTTGCGGTTTTGGGCATCTTCTTTATCAATGACGATTAAACAAGCGGCAATGCCCGTTCCGTAAAACAGGTTGGGCGGCAAACCAATAATGCCTTTGATATATCCCTTTTGAACAATCTTCCTGCGAAGATCGGCCTCAGTATTGCCACGAAACAATACGCCCAACGGCATAACAATACAACCCTTGCCTTTTGATTTCAGCGATTTAACCAGGTGCGCAAGAAAGGCAAGGTCGCCATTCTTTCTAGGCGGCAGGGCGTCATATCCTTCAAAACGTTTATACATATCGTTGGCGGGGTCCCATCCATTCATCCAGGCTTTATAGCTAAACGGGGGATTAGCAACGGCATAGTTAAACTGTTTTAGTTCGCCCGTAGACTCATCAGTAAATTTTGGTGAAGCCAGCGTATTTCCCTGCACAATTTCAGAGGCAGGATTGCCATGCAGCCACATATTCATAACGGCCAGGGCGCGGGTGGCATTGTCGTTTTCCTGTCCGTAAATGGAAATTGATTTACCGGCCTCATCGGCTACTTTCAACAGCAAAGAACCCGACCCGCAGGTGGGATCATATACCGTGGTTTGTCCGGTGGCGTTATGCGGATTGATCCCAATCACCTTTGCCATAATGCGGGAAACTTCGGCAGGTGTGTAGAATTGACCTTTACTCTTTCCGCTTTCGGTAGCGAAGTGCCGCATCAGGTATTCGTAGGCATCCCCAAGTATGTCATCACCCTCTGCTCGATTACTGCTGAAATCCAGTTCCGGCTTTTCAAAAATTTCAATTAGGTTGCTCAGCCGGTCAACCTTCTCTTTACCTTTTCCGAGTTTTTCGTCATCATTAAAGTCGGCAACAGTGATAACACCGGTCAGGTCGTTGGCCTTGGCAAGTTCTCCTATAATTGTATTGATTTTGTCGCCAATATCGGACTGCCCTTTCAGCTTCACCATGTCTTTGAAACTGCCGCCTTTGGGAATATCGACCAATGCGCCGCCTTTGTCGGATACGTATTTCATAAACAACAAAACCAATACATAATCCTTGTATTGGCTTGCATCCATGCTGCCTCTCAGTTCATCGCAACTTGCCCAAAGCGAACTGTATAATTCTGATTTTTTTATTGCCATAGTATATAACTTCCTCTTACAACTTATTCATAACCAATTTTGCTTTATTTATAGTATCCAAATGATGAAACCGAACATATCATCAGATGAATAAAGATTCCCCAGTCTGTCATTGCGAGGGTCTTTTCCGAAGCAATCTTTTCTGAAATATTCAAGGGATTGCTTCGGACACTACCCGCGCAATGACATGTTAAGAATCCTCTCCATTTCATACGCTTACCCATTAGCCAAAGACTCAGCTTTCTCCCTATTCTGTTCGGTTTCATTTATTGGATACTATAATAAGGCTTTTCAGGTTTTTGTATATTGCGCTATGAGCCTTTATTATTCTCATTCATCACATTTGAAAGTATTTTCGTTTGATTTGGTAACGTTCCGGGGATACATTGAGGATGGTTTTTTAGGGGTGGAAAAAGTCATAAGTAGTTATAAGTAAAAACTTAAAAAATGGAGACGAGGGGAATCGAACCCCCGACCTTCTCGTTGCGAACGAGACGCTCTCCCGGACTGAGCTACGTCCCCATAGAGTTTCTATTTTCGGAGAAAATATTAAAA
>JABWAQ010000114.1 GCA_013360945.1 Candidatus Brocadia sp. | reverse complement strand
AACACGGACAAGCACAGCTTGTCCGTGCCACCCTCGTCAGATTATGGCAAATCCATATCAGGTTTATAAATCACAAATTGTAAGCCTCTTGAGTATAGCCCAAAGCATCCCTTAAAGCCCCCCCTTGTTTGAGATTGCTTCGCTTTCGTTCACAATACCCATTACAGATCAACTTATTTAAGACATTTAATCACGATGGGTCACATAATCACTAAAACGGCATATTATGTGCGCAGTAGGTCATCGTAACTGTAATCTTTAGTGAGGAGCAATGATCCAGCCACGATAATTCAAAAAGCTTGAAACCATATTTTGCGAAACACCTTAAATGCTTAAACTGAAAGCCATTTGAGAACCGTTGAAGACACACTTGATAAAAATTATCCTGCCTCTCATCATGTTGCTAAAACAGCGCTATGAAGCCGTGAAAAATGTTTATTTTTTCATAGCAACACCAACTCTTTGTATAAAAAACGAACAAAACAAGTGAAAAGGATTGCAATCTCAACACTGTTTTTTATACCGGTATCAGTAGCAATCTTGCAAGCGTACCCCGATATAACATTTGCAGCACAGGACCCACAGATACAATATTTAATTGATCGTCTTTATATTCTTGAAAAAACGGTTAATACCCAAAAAGAAGAAATACGCTCTCAAAAAAAAGAAATTGAGACACTGAGAGACGAAATTATAACATTAAAGGAGGAAAAAAAACCAACACCTCCTCCCTTAACAAAAGAAAAAAGCGCCGGTTCTTTCGCAAAAGAAACAAGAGAAGATTTGAAAACCATTTCAGATAAAACTTCCCTTGAAACATCAAATGGCAATCAAAGTGCTGAGATGACTAACAAATCTCCGTCCAATGCTTCTACATCTTACGTCAGGGTCGGATACGAGATAGGGAAAGGTTTCTATCTCAATACCCTGGATGATAAATATCTGTTAAATATCCATCAAAGGACTCAGCTTCTTTATACGTATACTGATAATGACTCTTCGAATGACATCAGTTCGTTTCGAATCCGCCGCCAAAGGATCAATTTCGAAGGTCATGTCTTTACCAGGGACCTTACCTATGAAGTGGAATGGGACCTTTTTGCAGAATCCGGCAGAGGAGAGTTGAAGGATGCCTATATCAACTATGAACTGACAGACTGGTTTCAGCTCCGCGGCGGGCAATGGAAGGTCCCTTATAGCCGGCAGAAGATGACATCTTCTGCAAAGATGCAATTTGTAGACAGGTCGCTGGCAAGTGAAGAGTTCCATTTGGGCAGAGATATCGGTATCATGATACATGGAGAACCCATGGAAGAATTGTTTGAGTATAAGCTTGCAGCCATGCAGGGGGCCGGTGAAAATGAAAAGGAAAATGATGACACGAAACACCTCTACGTATCGCGAATTGCCATAAACCCTTTTGGAAAGTTTAAATCATATTCTGAATCTGATCTTGAATATGAAAAAACACCTAAGCTGGCATTAGGCGCTGCATATGCCATAAATAGCGGCAAACAGTTGTTTGTTAGAGACGAAATCATGACCTTTCATAACGACGTTACCGTGGATCAGGCTACCGCAGATGTCAGATTCAAATGGCGCGGTCTTTCCTTTATCGGCGATTACTTCTGGAGAGATATCAACGCCCATGAAGGAGAAGATGAAGGGTTTAGACCGGGAGGCATTATTGCCCATGGTTATACGGTACAAGGTGGGTACTTTGTGCCTGTTTCGTCTCTCCAGAAACACCTGGAGTTTGCCGGACGGTATAGCCACGTTGATCCGGATACTGAAATAACCCATGATTCCGAGAGCGAAGTGGGTTTCGGTATGAACTGGTTCTTTAAAGGTCATGTCCATAAACTCCAGGCCGATATCAGACGCTTGATTACTCAGCAGGAACCACCGCAGGATGACATCCGGGACATTGAATTCAGGATGCAATATCAGTTAATATTCTGATAAACTACCGTCAACAGACTGATATGAAATTGTAAAATAAAATATATTTGTCCACACCATAATATTATTGGATTAAAAGTTTCCAGGGTAAATGTATGAACAAAGTGATCGTCTTAGGTCTTATCCTTTTCCTGAATCCTATCTTTGCAGAAATTGCTTACACTCAGGAGGCGCAGAAAAAGAATGTTGTTACTATAGGCAGAGTCACCGAAAAAGTGTTTAAGCAACAAAAGGACACAGAACCCCTTATCGCTTATTTGGCATCAAGGCTTCAGGATGCAGGGATTGAACGGGGGGAAACAGTGTTTGTCAGTGATAACAAGACAATGATCAGGTACTTGAAGGAAGGAAAAATCGATATCATTTTGGAAACGCCATTTTCAGCCCAGATGTATAGAGTAGAGGCGAATGTGGCTCCCATACTCCTGGTCTGGAAAAAAGAAGCTGTGAAGTATAACAGTTTTATCTTCGTCAGAAAGGACACCGGAATAAACCGTCTGGAGGATTTGAAAGGGAGGATAATTGCCTTTGAAGACGAGGGATCGACTTCTGCATATTTCCTGCCAAAATTCTCAATGGAGGCAAAAGGGCTGAATTTAGTGCATGTCAATTTTCCCTATCCCTGTATTCCGGAAGGTAAGACAGGGTATGTTTTTGCCGGCTCGGAGTTGAATATTTCCAGTTGGGTTTTCTTTAAGAAAGCAGCTGCAGGTGCATTGAGCTGTTCAGATTGGTACGATCAGGAAGATAATCCAAAGGCTTACAGGAAAGAGTTTAAAATTATTTATAAAACACAAAAACTGCCAAGGATGTTTGCGATGGTAAGAGCCGGGTTGGAAGAAAGATTCGTGGTAAGGGTCAAGGAAGAGTTACTCAACATAGACAGGGGTAAAGAAGGAAAAGAAGCCTTGAAAAAGTTCGGCATAAAGAAATTTGTTGAACTGCCAAAGGGCGCATTGGGGCGCATTGAACGTCTATGTGGAAAGAAAGTTCGTATCTCAGATTGAAAAATATCTGTTCCTGATTGTTGGATGATCACAAAAATCTCCGGAGAATTTTTACTCAGATGTTTCATTTGAAAAGCATCAAGACAAAGTTCTGTCTCTTTATTGCCTTATTGATCTTCCTGCCTATAGGACTCTTTGCAGGTGTGGCAATTCATGTCCACCGAGCCAATCTCTTGCAGGTGGAAAAAATGAACTCCTCCCTTATAACAACAACCCTCATGAATGAATGGAAAGAGAAAACACTTTCGATGGCAGCACTTCTTGCAAAAGAATTTGCCCAACCTATTTTTGAACTAAATATTCAGGAAATAAAATATCTTGCCAAATTAGTTACAGAAGGGGATGGATTCCGTTATATCTACGTCCAGGACGAAAAGGGAAGGGTACTGGTTGATACTACCGAAGGTTCCCGATTACTGGGCGAAGTGCTCGATGATGCGCTTACCAGGAAGGCGCTTGCTGTCAGACGGATACTCATGCAAAAACAGGCTGATATTGTCGACGTAGTTGCGCCCGTTATGGTAGGAACTCGCCGTCTGGGCATTGTTCGTATCGGTTTTTCTACAGAAAGAATCAGGAACGTTACTGGCATAACGACACAGAAAATTGGTGATAGCATAAATCAAGCGTTTGTCAGAATCGTCAGAAACATACTCCTTTTTCTGCCGGCAGTTTTTGTCCCAATGATAATTCTTGGATATATATTTATAAACAGACTCACGTCGCCGATAAAAAATATCACCATGGGAACCGAAAGAATAATCAGAGGAGACCTTACCTGCCGGATAGGACTAACATCAAAAGACGAACTCGGTCAGCTTGCAGCTTCGTTTAATAAGATGACTGAAAATTTGTACAAGACAACCGTATCAAAAAATTATGTGGATAACATTATCAAGAGTATAGCGGATACCCTTATTGTCGTAACTCCCGAATCAACTATTCAAACGGTCAATCAGGCAACCTGTAACTTGTTAAATTATCAGGAGGAAGAGCTTATCGGCAAACCAATTTCTCTTATTTTTGCAGAGCAACACGTTAAGGCAACCTTGTTTGATACGCTATCTGAAAAAAATTTCATTTACAGTGTAGAAACCAACTATCTGGCAAAAGACGGCAGAAAAATCCCCATACTTCTCTCCGGTGTAACGATGATCGGAGACAATACGACGCAAGGAATAGTATTTGTGGGGACAGACATCACGGAACGCAAAAGGATAGAGAAAGAAATCAGAAACCGTGCGATGCAACAGGAAGTTGTGTCAAAAATAGGTCAACGTGCATTGACCGGGATCGACTTCACAACCCTGTTGAATGAAATTGTTGCCATGGTTGCCCAGACCCTGGCAACTGAGTACAGCAAGATATTAGAACTGCTTCCAGGCGGCAGGACCCTGTTGTTGCGTGCAGGGATCGGTTGGAAACAAGGGTTGATAGGACAGGCAACCATCGATGCCGGATACGACTCACAAGCCGGTTATACCCTGCTATCCAGGGAACCCGTAATCGTTAAAGACCTGAACATAGAAACCAGGTTCACAGGACCGGACATGCTCTTCGATCACGGGGTAATCAGCGGCATGAGCGTTATCATCCATGGCAAAGACCGGCCGTTCGGCGTCCTTGGCGTACATACTGTCAGACGGCGGATGTTTACTCAGGACGATGTCCACTTTTTACAAGCCGTAGCAAATGTACTGGCGCATGCCATCGAACGCAGCCAGTTTACAGAAATGTTAAGAGAAAATGAAGAACGACTGGGACTAGCGCTCTGGGGCACTGATCTTGGGTTATGGGACTGGAACACCCATACGGACAAGGTCTTCTATGACCAACGACTGGCAGGGATGCTGGGTTATACACGGGAAGAGATCGCATTACATGATCATTTGTGGGAGAAACTGGTTCATCCCGATGATTTGCCGGGAATGACAACTATTCTCAATGACCACCTGGACGGAAAAATAGAGTGCTATGAGACTGAATACCGGATACTGAACAAGTCTGGTGAATGGTTGTGGATTTTAGACCGCGGCAAGGTTGTCAAACGTGATGGAAATGGTAAACCATTGCGGGTCGTAGGAACGCATCGCAATATCACAACCCAAAAACAGGCGGAGGCACGTATTCTCTATATGGCCAACCACGATATATTAACCGATCTGCCCAACCGCGTCCTTTTTCTCGATCGTCTGGAGCAGGAACTTGCCCATGCACACCGCAACAATCACATGCTGGCAGTGATATTCCTTGATCTGGACCGGTTTAAAATTATCAACGATACCTTTGGGCATGCATTTGGCGACCTGTTGCTCAAAGCAGCAGCAGAGCGTTTAAGAGACTGTATCCGTGAAGGTGATACCGTGTCTCGTATGGGCGGCGACGAATTTACCCTGATTATCACAGATATTATCCACTCGCAGGATGTTGTTCTTATCGCACAGAAAATTCACCATACGGTATCGCTTCCCTTCCATCTTGAGGGTCGTGAAATCCACGTAACCTCCAGCATAGGCATCACTCTCTATCCGTTAGATGCAAAAGACGCGGACAGTTTAATAAAGAAAGCGGATACTGCTATGTACTATGCGAAAGAACAAGGAAGAGGCAATTTTAAGTTCTACACGGAAGATATGAATGTGAATATCCTTAAAAGGGTAGCTTTGGAAAATAACCTTCGAAAGGCGCTGGAAAAAGAAGAGTTAAGGGTACACTACCAACCTCAGGTAAACCTCGCCACCGGTCAAATCATCGGTATAGAAGCCCTGGTACGCTGGCAACACCCCGAACAGGGAATGATCTTCCCTGATAAATTTATCCCCATCGCTGAAGAGACAGGTCTCATTGCACCTGTTGGTGAATGGGTACTGAAGACTGCATGTGCCCAAACCAAGGAATGGCACAATGCGGGATTTCCCACACTGCGCGTTGCCGTCAATATCTCAGCATATCAGTTTAAACAACATAATTTTGCGGACACGATCACATGCGTGCTCAAAGAAACCGGTCTTGAGCCACACTCTCTGGAGATAGAACTCACGGAAGGAGTTATCATGCAAGTAAACGAACAGATCATAACAACTCTCTGTAAACTGAAGTCGCTTGGGATACAATTCGCTATCGATGATTTTGGTACCGGGTACTCAATTCTGAGCTATCTGAAACGTTTTCCCATAGACGCACTGAAAATCGATCGGTCCTTTATACAAGATATCGCCACAAATCCCGATGACGTGGCAATTGTCAAGGCTATGATTGCCATTGCAGAAAGTCTTAAACTGAGGATAATTGCCGAAGGGGTCGAGACGAATGAGCAGGCTGACTTATTGCAAAAACTCTGTTGCAATAATATCCAGGGATATCTCTACAGCCGTCCTTTGCCGGCGCCTGATATGGAACGCCTGATACATAAAGCATACCGCACGGAATATCAAAAATAAACCGTCCTATTTATTTTTTATTTGAAGAATAAATATTATTTTCAATATAATTAACCGAATAATCGTTCCTGGGCGTAGCGCCATAAATGGCCAATCGCTCATCGTGCATATCTAATTCATTTTCATTCGAACGGGATTCGGGAAAGATGCCATCTATTTCAGATGAAAAGAAACTGTACCACCGGCTAAAAGTCCTCTCGGATGCTTTTTTGCTCTCTTCAAGGATACTGGATTACAAATCATTTTTACGGATGGTGACCAGACACTTTAAGATCTTTGCCGGGGCCGACGCATCCGTACTTATGTTAAATAACGATGGAAACCTCACACCGGTTTGTTCTCTGGGAATCCCTTTCTCCAGGATTAAAGATGCATACCTGCCCTGTTCTATGCGATTGAAAGACATCATTGCCCGTCCTGTTATGGATACGCGATATACGTCCTTTATGAATACCCCCCTTATTTACAACCGGAAGCTGATTGGATTATCCGCCGTATTTAGCATCGTACCTGAAAAATTCCATGCCTTTGAACATAACAAATACGAAAACCTTTTCCTGACGATGCTGGCCGGCCATATCGCCGTAGGCATAGAAAATGTGACCTTGACGAATACGATCGAGTCACTGGAACATTCCCAGCTTGAATGGGAAAGCACCTTTGATGTTATTGGCGATTTAATCAGCATTCATGATCAAGATTTTACTATTATCCGGGCTAACAAGGCAGTGGCCAGGAAATTCAATATGGATATCAAGGCGATTATAGGGAAAAAATGTTACGAGATTTTTCATGGCACAGAGGAGCCCTGGAAGACATGTCCGCACCGCAAGACTATGGAGACGATGACGGCATGCACGGAAGAAATAGACGATCCCCACATGGGGGGCGTCTTTCACATCACAACGTTTCCCTGTTTTAAGAAGGCAGGAAAGTGTATAGGTTCAATTCACGTGGCTAAGGACGTGACCAGGCAAAAGAGGATGTGGGATCAAGTGATTCAATCAGGGTCTCGTGAGTCGGAACAAGCAAACCGGAATCAACATCAGGAGCAATAATTTTTTTATTAGGCCTTCGGCGACTTTTTATTATAAGGTTAAACCCACCCCTGAATCCCCTCCCAGGAGGAGACTTTTTTAGTCCTCCCTTGAGAGGGGGTTGGGGTGTGTAAGGCCGTAGCAGAGAAGATTGAAATTTCTATACATCGAAATAACCGTGACGATACAGAGAGCAGTAATTATAGTCCTTGATAGTGTGGGCGTTGGCGCTATGCCTGATGCGCATTTGTACGGTGATGAATGCAGCAATACCCTGGGAAATATCGCAGACGCCTTAGGCGGGCTCCAGTTACCCCATCTGGAACGCCTGGGACTTGGAAAGATTATACCTATCAAGGGTGTTTCCCCTTTGGGTGTGTCTTTGGGTTTTTATGGCAAGATGTCGGAAGTATCCGCTGGAAAAGACACGACCTGCGGCCACTGGGAAATGATGGGAGTTATAACTCCTGAACCATTCCCTACCTACCCGAACGGTTTCCCGGAGGAAGTTATCGACGTGTTTGTAAAAAAGATCGGCAGGCCTGTTTTAGGCAATAAATCTGCCTCTGGCACAGAGATTATTCAGGAGCTGGGAAAGGCGCATATCCAGACGGGTTTTCCCATTGTGTACACCTCTGCCGATAGTGTCTTTCAGGTTGCCGCCTGCGAGGACGTCATCCCCGTTCCTGAGTTATACAAGATATGTGAAATAGCGCGGGAAATACTGCTAGGAGAACATGCTGTAAGCAGGGTTATTGCGCGACCTTTTGTTTTTAAAAACGGCCAATACACCAGGACAGACAGACGCAAGGATTTTTCTCTGGCGCCGCCGCAGTCCACAGTCTTGGACCACGCGCTTCGAGACGGATTTGAAGTGATTGGCGTCGGCAAGATTGGAGATATATTTGCGCACAAGGGTTTGTCAGAAGAAATACATACTCTGGATAATCAGGATGGTATTGCACAAACAATACAATGTATAAAAAGAAATTTTAAAGGAATACTATTTACAAACCTCGTCGATTTCGACATGAAATATGGACACAGAAACGATATAAAAGGTTACGCGAATGCACTAAAAACCTTTGACGGCAGCCTCCCTGAAATTATGGAAGCGCTTACAGAAAGGGATATTTTGTTTATTACGGCAGATCATGGTTGTGACCCCACCACTTCCAGTACTGACCACTCAAGGGAGTACGTGCCTTTGTTGGTTTATGGAAAGAGATTGAATCCTCCCAAATCTTTAGGCATCCGACAATCCTTTGCGGATGTGGGGGCCACGATAACAGAAATATTGGGCATGAAAAAACTCCGATGCGGTCAGAGTTTTTGTAAAGACCTGATTTAAAATCGCCTTCTATCTTGTAAGACAAAGATCCTGGGAAGATCAATTGATTTAAATACATTGATTTTTGTTAATCACAAATTACAACGGATGTTCACCTCAGCCAAAATACATAAGTATAGAATATATGGTTAATTAGCACTGTTTTGTCGATAAATATGTGGTCACTAATATATTATTA
>JABWAQ010000113.1 GCA_013360945.1 Candidatus Brocadia sp. | reverse complement strand
TTACAATTTGTGATTTATAAACCTGATATGGATTTGCCATAATCTGACGAGGGTGGCACGGACAAGCTGTGCTTGTCCGTGTTTTTGTAATACCGCCAACTACCTTGTACTTGCAATGATCAGACTTGGTTTTTCTATCCAAATTTTAAAATGTATATTTTACAAACAACATCGTGCAAGTTCAACACGGACAAACGGAGTTTGTCCGTGCCACCCTGTTTATCGATCTAAATATTCACCGATTGTGAACCCTTTGAGTATAGTGCCGGTTAGTTGCACGTCACCAATGGTTATATCCTGCGATGTGCAGTTCTTCTTTCATATCCAGCCTCTGAAATGCCTCATGCCAGCGAGGGTTGTCGGGAGCATAGAGGTTAGACCTTGAGTTAATGTTTCCCTTTGCCCATTCTAAAACATGCGCAGGCATTGGCCGTCCCAAAAAATTATACATAGACTCCAGCGTTAGTTCCGGCTTAGTCATTAGGTCTTCGTGGCGGAGCAACAGGTAATTCTCTCCAAACAGCGCCTTACCAGCGTCGTGTGTCTTTCTGAAATTATATTTCCATAGAAGAAGAATCCGCACGAAATCTTCGCATCCTTTGAGATGTGAATATTCCCGGGTGTTTAATAGAAACTCAGAAAACGGAAAGCTGCTCCATGCTGAATAATGAGACTTCTTTCTGAAAAACAATTTTTCATTGCGATATCTATCCTTGTTTATTTGATTCTTCCCGAACAGATAGGACGCAGTTACAGCACGCGGGTCGCGCACAATATGAATAAACCTCGCTTCAGGGTCAATCTCATGGAGCACATGAACCTTGCAATACATACGGGTAAACTTTATCAGGGTATGTTTGGGCTGAGAAATCATGAACCTGATATACCCTCGCAGATAATCCGGAAGATCCGATTCAAATTCCAACGTTGGTAAGCGTGGGGCGCCATAGTTCAGCAGATCCACATTTTCTAATTTTTGATAGTTGAGCATGAATGCCCTTCGGCACTCTCTGATCTTATCGAAATAATCAATGGAATGAACCCCGCTTCCGCCACCAGGCGCTTTTTTGTTGGCCGCTGCAAGTGGTTCGTAATAACAATCGAAACTTCCATCCTCCAGGAAAATGTCAAATAAGATGGTTGTGCCTGACCTCCGCATTCCCTGTATAAAAACATTCATGAAGCATTCTCCCACAGTCGTATATTATAAGTCCAGGAGGTTTTTAAAATGTGCAGTAGTTTTGTCCCAGGACATGATGTTACGTAATTCATGGGTATTTTGCGATAACTTTTCAATCATCCCGCGTTCTGATAGAAGTTGTATGGCACGACTTAATGCATCAACATCAGGCTCATACGAGGCGATACCTGACTCCGCATAGCCAATCTGATGCGACTCCACCAAAAGTCCATTGTAATGTTCCTTGACAATTTCATTCATAGGGGGATTGTTATTGGTGATGATTGGCATACCGAACGCCACTGCTTCATAGAGGTGCAAGCCCAACCCTTCCCATCGGCTTGGTGCAAGGCATACATGGCAAGATGCAAAGAGATTATAATATTTCTGTGCCGATATATCACCGGTAATTATTGTGATTCGCGGATCAAGGTCGTTTACGCCTCCGATTAACCCGTTGTTTTTTTCATGATGTTGTGTTTTGAGAATCAATCTTATATGAGGCAATGGCACCCTGGAAAATGCCTGGATAACTGTCTTCGTTGGTTTCCGTTTGGATAGATAGCCGCCGGGATAATAGAAATATATTCCATCCTCATGTTTTTTGGGGGATATTGCCATCAACTCCGGATGGCACCCCCACGGCACCCAAGGGCTTTGAATATCTAAAGTAGAGTACCGTGCCTGCTCACATTTATTTAAAGAGTAAATGGTATCAAATGCCTTTTTTGCGTCTTTTGCGTGTTTTTTGCAAAATGATTCCCAGACAAATCTCCCAATTGTTTTAACGCCCATAGCGCGTATTTTCGCTATCTCTTTGAACTGGTAGTTCTGGTCAAAAAATACAACTTTCAAGGCATTGTCCTTCACCCACGTAGTGTATTCTCTCAATGGGATGTCATAGCAAGACGCCGAAGTGACACCTGGCTGGTTCCATACGTCGGTGGTGTCAATAAATCCTGGCAAATAAAAGTTTTCTTTCGTAGGACGGGCAAGGACAAAGGTTTCGTGGCCGAGCGTATCATAGATTGACCTAATATAACGACTAACCGTTGCCTGACCTCTATTAAACCAGTAACTGACTATTCCTATCCTCATTTTTGAACTAACCAGACACTAAGATACCTGGATACAAAGATAAGAATTATTTGAAATGATCTTCTTAATGAACTTCTTCTTAACATGGCTTTCATGAAAACTTTATAAAGGCATCTTTTTAATCCGGATTTTTTTCATCTCTGCTTTACCCGGCAAATCAGATGGAGAGATATATAAGGCAATATTGAATCTTTTAGCGTCACCTCTGACCTTGAAGGAGAATTTACATGGCGTTGCCTCTTGTTTAATTTGCCCCAGAGGACGTTCGGCGATCAGATATCCTTTTTTATTATACATCAAACACATGAGGATAATAGACAAATTCTGGTAAATTTCTAAATCCAGAACACCCTGGTAGTAATGTCCGGTTTCCGATGCCCATCCTTCATCTTCCTTGACGTAGTACCACTTTCCACCGCCAAGTAATACATACGAACGTTTGCACGCTTTGGGGAAAATTTCAATTCCCTCTCCGCTATTTTTAACCTTGCATCCCTTTGGGGAATATAAATTGTAACGCATTTTACGAAAATCCATTTCAATGATAGTTTCCGGCAAGCTTCTGCTATTTATTTTCCCATCATCATTCATGTCCTTTTGTTTTACTTCCAAGGATTGAGTGTGCGTTCCACGCCGTGATTCGTATCCCAATGTCTCATTTACCGGGTCGCAGATGGAGTGGAATGACGCCTTGTTTTCTTCCGTCCATCCTGCATAATCGGGGAACTCGTAGCTGTAATTTACATTAATCTTTTTCCTGAATTCCAGTTCTGCCAGGCGTGGAAATACAGGAATACCCAAAGACCTGAGCCGTTCAGTCAAATAACCGGGATCATTAACCATCCTTTCATAGGCAAGGCGGTATTGACATGCATGAAGGAGTGATTCGTTCGTCTTCCGAACATACCAGCATGCCTTTTCGAACTGGTTTCGGCTATCCCAATCTTCTACCTCTATAACAGGATGCTTGCTGTCTTCCGGGGTATCGTACCATTTACGGTTGAGAATGGAACGGATTACGTTTTTCGGATTCCTGTGGAGGTGCACCAATGTCGCATCAGGGAAGACTTCTTCCATAATTGAGAGAAACCGCTCAAGATATACATTCGCTTCAGCGTAATCCTCATGAAATTCATCAATCCACGCCCTGGCTTCGATCAGCAATTTCTTTGCCTCATCTTTTTTCCAGACCAGATCTCGAAAGCCTTTTGCAGTCCGCTTTTTAGCGATAAGTTTTCTCCCTTTCAATAACCGATTGAGGATATAAATAAACCACGGCCAGGGGAGAAATTTCTCAGCAATGAGGTTTCCACTTTTAAACCGGTGATTGAGTGAGAATTCATGCCTTGCGCGCAGGGGAGTTGCTTGCGATAAAAAATTGACGAGCCATTTTGATCCGGATCTCGCCGTGGAGAGGAAAAAGTAGATTTTTTGAGGGCCACGCCAGTAAACCGGATGCATCAGGATCTGGTGCCTGCCAGACGCGAGTGTCTGTTTCATCGGATCACCTGACCGAAACCATCCCCCACCGGTATCAGTATAATATGAATCGTAAGCTACATGGTTTGCCTCATAATCAATTCCAAGTTTTTTCGTTGAAATAGACCACAAATCAAAAATATGACCATTTTCGCGGACGAGACGGTGAGTCGAAGGATACCGTATCTGGAATCTTTCCTCTTTTACAGGAATACCTTCAGCACAAATGCCTGACTCTGTGGTTACGGGATCAGGTGGGCGTAGTTCCGAAAAACACCAGTAATTAATGAACTGCTGTTTATAACAAAGCCGATCGCCATGGGAGGAAACACCGGATAAACGCACACCGGCATTACGTAGGGGGGCGATTAATTTTTCCAGGTGAAGTGAAGGGTTGTCTATCCTGTCCCTCATCCATTCGGCAAGGATATTCAGATGAAGTCCGACCTCATGACCAAAGTCCTGTATTTGAAGGCACTTCTCGATGAACCGTGAATCGTTCCAGTAGTCGGCGCTGTGCAAAAGAAAATAGGTTGAACGGATGCCGTATTCTTTTTCCCAATAGCCCATCTCCAGAGCCAAATCAAGACTGTGGTCGATATCATGCCGTAGTGCTACCATATCGGGCATATGTGCATTTTCAAAAAACTCGCGCACAGTTGCCGTTTTACCGAAGTGATTAAGGTATTTGAAATAATCAGGACTGAGGGACATAAAATTACCGGAGCGTCCTGTAAAGTGTGAGAAGCTTTTCTGACTCATTTTCCCAGTTATAACACTGAGATGCGGCAAAGGTATTTTGTTTCATCGTACGCCAGCGGCCGGCATCTTCAAAGATATACCTTACCGCCCGCGCAATATTGGCGGGATCGCTGGGGTTGAAGGTGCATCCTATATTGTGCTGATGAATTACCCTTTTCATTTCTGGAAAATCGCTGGCTATGACAGCCAGACCTGCATTAATGTACTCGAATACTTTATTGGGGGAGCAGTAGTAATAACTCAGGCATGAGTTTTCTATGGGGGCAACGCCCAAATCCGCTCCGGCTGCATACCGTATTACTTCATCGGGCGGTACGGGACCAAAAAATGACACTCGGGACTCTATCCCATTCCTGAGCGCTACCTTCCAAAGCCGTTTTTTGTACGCCTCAGTTCCATATCCCATAAGTACGAGGTAGCAATCAGGAAGATACGTTAAACTTTCCAGCATCTTTTCAAGACCACGATTAAAGGTGAGTAATCCTGTATAAAGAAGAAGATGGTAGTTTGGCTTAATATGCAGGGCTTCTCTTAACAGGTTTACATTTCCGTTAATGAGCCTGGTTATCCGGGGCGGTGCATTCATAACGACCGTGGGGGTTTTTATCCGATACCGGCGTGAGAGTTCGTCCGCTATTGACTCATTTACCGTTATTACCGCGTTTGTTCTTCGGATAAGAAATGCCTCTGCCTGTGCTAGCAGGAATTTACCGATACGATTGGAAAGTCTCAGCAAGTTTTTTTCTAAGTAGAGTTCGTGGGAGTCGTAGACTAATTTTGCACCATGCCGTCTGGCGACCCACCAGGCTACCGGCAAGGTGTTGAGATCATGGGCATGATAAATATCGGCCTGGTTGTCTGCAATACGGCTGCATCTCAAATAATAATCCATTAAAGAAAATAGTTTATGAACTGACCGAAACGATCCCAAGAGCCTTTGCCGGAGGGCATGCGAGATATTTCCGTTAAGTTCTGGTTTATTGATGCCCGTCTGTGTAGCAGTCTCCTGAGCGCTGTTTCTCTGATTATGCCTTTCTGCAACGCCAGGAAGATGGAATTGTGCAACGCCTCTTGAAATAAGTTTCATGAGTCCTTTTTTAATCCAATGGAAACATTCGCTTGTCAGGCAGAAGATACGATAGTGGATTGGAATCTTCACCCTTATGACCTTAATGCCATGGAGTTCTTCAAAAGGCCTTGATTTTTTATCGAGTGCAGCGAGAATGGTAACGTCATAGCCGCTTGCTACTAATGACCTTGCTTCCTTTAATACCCGTGTATCATGAAGGAAGTTGTTGTACACAAACATACAGACCTTTAAAGACATTTCAGTACCTTTTTTAAATGCTGATTATCACGGCATCTTTTAGCCAGAAATGTAAGATTGCATTTTAAAACGCGGCGTTTTTTGTGGGAAAAGGGTATGCTTACTTATACCAATTATTGCATGTGGCAATTAATAGCTGTAAATGCCTATGCCAAGAATTGTGGGTAATATTATGCCCTTTCATGAGGTAGGACTGCTCTTCTCAAAAAATATGTTAACCTGTATCTGAATCATAGTGCAAATGAAAAAGAGGCGTATGCGGAGATATTACTATAGAATGGATTTGGTGTCAAGAAAAAGTATGCCAGTAAATGCTTACAAATCGAAAATGTTGTTCCGAATTACGTATATCCAATAATCAAATACTTCAAAACAGGTTGCGATTGACTACAAAATGCTATTGCTATTTATTATTGTTGCGTAGTATAGTATGTTATTTTGAGGGTATAAATTTGCGTAATAACATAAGTAGAGAAAGGATGTTGGGTTTATGATGTATATGAGCGCCAGGGTTTCCAGCCTCTTCAAAATTGGACTGATATCATTCTGTTTTATGTGCCTCTTTTTTGCAACCTTTATGGCCTCCAAGTATGAGCACCAGAAGACCCAAACAAGAATTCAAACGAACAAAGTAAAAGAACTTGAAGAAAAGATACATGAAATATCCTTTGCAAATAAAGAGTTGTGCCAGATTCGTTCTGTATTGGTCCGGGAAAAGGAACAAATGGCTAAAGAGATTAACGCTCTGCGGGAAAAATCTCTGGAGCTTGAAGATTGGAAACTTACAATTGAACAGGGGACATTAAAGGGTAATTTGGCTGCAGACTTGCAACCAACGGATGACGCAAAGAAAAAGCTTCCCGGTGGAAACGAGCCGGATACTTCCATAAATCAACCCTGATTGCAGAAAAGGGAAACTCCGCGGTAACATAACCGGGATAATATAACGTCCAATAACGGATTGGAAGTGCCACAAGAGATATTAACCATCGAGCTAATGTAATCATAGGGGTCTCTTCTCCATAATGTTGTGGAAAATCCCAGGCCAAATACTTCCGAAAAAATCGAGGAATGAGTTTGGGCAACAAGCAGGTGCATAGAAATCATTTTAGGAGTATTGTATGGGTAGCAAGGTGCTCATAGTAGATGACGAAAAACTCATGAGGATATCCTTAGAAAGCCAGCTCAGGAAGGAAGGGTACGATGTGAAATCAGTGGATAATGCCTCAGACGGATTAAAAATTGTTAAATCTGAAAAATGTGAGGTGGTGGTTACAGACCTAAGGCTGTCTGGTATGAGTGGAATGGATTTTCTGAAAGAAATCAAAAAACACAATCAAGATACTGTTGTAGTCATCATGACGGCGTATGGGACACTTGAGAGTGCTGTATCGGCAATTAAAGAGGGTGCTTATGATTACATAGCAAAACCATTTTCAACGGATGAGTTGATTATTAAACTTCAAAGGGCGTTGCATCATAAAAATACAGACGCAGAGGTAAATCGTCTGAGACGGGAGATACAGGCTGAGTTTGAATTTTGCAATATTATTGGGAATAGTGAAGCTATGAAAAAAGTGATTGAAACCGTCAAGAGCGTCTCAGATAGAGATACAACTGTTCTCATACGGGGAGAAAGTGGGACGGGTAAAGAGAAAATAGCAGGCGCTATTCATTACCATAGTAGTAGGAGAACGGGACCATTTATTAGGGTGAGTTGCGCTGCATTAAATCGGGAAATACTGGAGAGCGAGCTTTTTGGACATGAAAGGGGGGCTTTTACCGGCGCAGTTAAGACAAGGCGCGGAAGATTCGAGTTGGCGGATGGTGGATCAATTTTTCTGGATGATGTGGATGATATTCCGCTGGATATGCAGGTAAAACTCCTGCGTGTGCTTCAGGAAAGAACGTTCGAAAGGGTCGGCGGTGAGGAAACCCTCTGCGCAGATGTTAGGATTATCGGCGCAACGAAGAAAGACCTTCTGGAACACGTAAAAAATGGATACTTTAGAGAAGACCTCTATTACAGACTGAACGTAGTTCCAATTACTATACCACCATTGCGAGAACGAAAAGAAGACCTCTCGCTATTGATCAATTATTTTTTGAAAAAGTATGTATCTCAATATGAGGATGCCTTGCCTGTTGTCTCACAAGAAGTAATAAATATTTTGCTGGCTTATAATTGGCCAGGAAATGTTAGGGAGCTTGAAAATGTTATCGAGCATGCCGTGGCTTTTTCCAAATCTAAAGGTATTTCAATAGAAACACTTCCGGAGTACTTAAGAAAAGTTGATATACATACAGATTTATTATCGATGGATTTATCCGATAAACAGATGATAAATTTGCAAGACGCACTTACGGAGGTTGAAAAAAAACTCCTTCAATGGGCACATCAAAAAACAAACGGTAATCAGGTGAAAATGGCGGAAATATTAGGTATTCCAAGAACAACACTCCGCAATAGATTGATTAGGTTGCAATTATTTGAAAAAACCCTGCTATAAGTATCATGACTACAATACGACATCTTGTGACCATTAATAGTCACGTGCTATGATATTAATTAATAAGTAGTTAGAGTTGCAATTGTAAATAACATCTATTTTTTTATGGCCATTTATAGTCTTTTGTTCCAAATAGTCATTTGTGCATACAATTGACATAATCTTAGTTTTTGTGGGTAGTTATGCTGTATATTTTTTAAACATGATCATAATGGTATAGTTGTTGCTTATCATAAGACCTAATCTTTAATTTTCGAAATATTTTAGGTAGTGGAATCCTGTTAAAGCTACCATCATCAGGGAATTATCAACTGTCTGGATGTATATTCTATGGTATAGCTGACCTGTAGTGTTTAAAACAAAATATAATTTTTTAAGTGAGGGGGTGATTTATTAAAGGCGGTAAATAGTAAGTTTTTACTATGTTTGTTGTAAGGCGATTTAGGTTTTATATTCCTAAAACACAATTAGGAGGGAAGGAAGAGCGATGAAAGCGTATGGAGGTGTAGCGGGCGCCGGGTATATCCAGGGCACGCATGTGAAGACGGATATGCCATCGCCGTTTTTTGTAACGACATCGCCGGATGGCGGGATGTTGTATATTTGTAATCAGTCAGGTCACAGTGTGACATTTGTGGATGCGAGGACGCAGAAGGTGGTAGGAGAGGTGGCGGTTGGTGTACAGCCAGAGGCGGCGGCGCCCACGCCAGATAATACGTTTTTGTATGTATGTAACGCCGAGAGCGACAGCGTATCGATAATTGATGTGGCGCGGAAGCAGGTAGTTAAGGAGATCAAGGTAGGTGACTGGCCAAGCGGGATAAAGATTTCGAAGGACGGAAAGACCGCGTACGTAACATGTTCCGGGTGTATGTGGAACACGATAGATGTGATCGATACGGGGAGGATGGAGAAGATACGGTCGATTTACACGAGTGATTACGGTCCTAGGACATTGGACATGTCGCCAGACGGGAAGACGATAGCGGTAGTTTGCGACACGGTAGGTTCGATAAACAGGAGTGTAAACTTCATCGATCTTGCAACGGGGAAGGTGATGGAGAAGAGGGTGATCCGGGAGAGTTCCAACCTGAGGGACGTAGTATACACGCCGGATGGTCAGTATGTGGTGGTGACCTACCAGAGTCCCAAGAACTGGTTGCCGGTATGCGAGGCGGAGAATGGTCAGGTATTTACGAACAACATAGCGGTGCTGGAGACCAAGCCTGGTGGAAAGGTGGCGAGGTTGCCGCTGGACGATCTCAACAACTATAGTGGTGATCCCTATGGGTTAGCGATGGACTCGAAGGGCAGGTATTTGTACATTGGAATAAGGGGGATGCATCGCGTAACGATACTGGACATGAACAAGGTGTTGAGTATCGTGAGGGGAAATTCCCAGTCCGAACTTGATTATCTGAAGGATGATCTTGGGTTGGCGAGGGATTACCTGGTGGCCAGGGTGCCGACAGGGCTTGGGCCAAGTTCCGTATGCCTGTCTCCGGACGGAAAGATTTGTTATGCAGCCAACTATTTTTCCAATAATGTGTCAGTAATAAGGACGCCGGTGGATTAATAGGTGGAGATGTAATTGAGTGGGTTTGTAACAGGAGTATATCTAAGGTATAGGAGGATAAGAGAAGATGAAGATGAGTATGAAGATTGGTTTGGTCGCGGCCCTTGGTATAGCGGGGGTGGTGACGACCGGGGAGTTGATGGCGGGTACGCCGCAGGTGATAGCAACGATCCAGACGGGGCCGGAGTGGGAGCCG
>JABWAQ010000026.1 GCA_013360945.1 Candidatus Brocadia sp. | reverse complement strand
CTACTCCATATGGCAAGGCACGCCTTGCCGCTACAATTTTATACGATATACCCAGTTATGCCGTTCGTTCATTTTTTACAAAAAATTGGGAATACATCCGTATTTACCGGCTTAGCGACTGATCCACCCCTCGAATTGCGGCGGTCGGGTTATTTGTAATTTTCAAATTGCACGGCAAAATCATAGTCCTGGTCTTTAATTGCCTTTATAATAGTCTGTAGGTCGTCTATCTTCTGGGCTGATACCCTGACCTTGTCTTCCTGGATCTGGGCCTGTATTTTGAGTTTTAAACCTTTTATGAATTTGACAAGTTCCCTGGCCTTTTCCATAGGGATGCCCGTTTGAAAGGTGAGCACCTGCCGGACCGTACCCCCTAGTGCTTTTTCTGCCTTTCCAAAATTGAGCGCTTTCAGGGGGATTCCTCTCTTTTCAAGTTTCTCTTTTAAAATATCTGTCAAACTTCCCATCTTATAATCGTCGTCAGCGATCAGCGTTATCGAGTTGTCACTGTTTAATGTAATAGAAGACTTGCTCCCTCTAAAGTCGTATCGCACCGCAAGTTGTTTTTTTGCCTGATCGACGGCATTATTAACCTCGTGCGTTTCTACCTTACACACGATGTCAAAAGAATGCATTTCTGCCATACGGTATCTCCTTTACCTATAAATATATCATTTTGTTTTTTATCGGTCTGAGACAGTACATTCCTGGCCTTTTAACCGATTCTAATAGCCCATTTCCCTTATTTCTTCCTCCGTAAAACCGACGTAATGCGCCACTTCATGACGCACCACTTCTTTTATTCTCTGCTTAATTTCTTCATCGGAGTGACAGAGTTTTTCAATATTCTTTTGAAATATCGTAATCTTTTCCGGCATCGTACCAGATTGCCAAACACTTTTTTTGTTGAGCGGCACACCCTGAAATAAACCAAGCAAGGTTCTATTAGACATTAATCTCAATTTTTCCAATACATGGTCGCTTGGTTTATCCTCTACAACAACGGATACGTTTGATAAACGGTTCCTCAACCTGGGTGGCAATTCGTGAATCGCATCAACCACCAATTGATCGAAAACTACTGCATGTTTTATGCCAGGATCTTTTGTAGCCATTTCATCCAGTAAATACTCGCCGACTTCAACAATCTTATATTTACCCATAAAGATTTTACCTATTAGATAGATTATTCCACCTACCATGGCAAATGTAACCCAGAAGTTCCAACCATGAATCAGCATCACACCGCCCAACGCTCCCATAAGGGCGATGATCACGAAAAAACCCAATAATACCCAAAACTCCTTTGTGTTTATTTCGTCTATTTTACCGGCAACCAGGGGGACCATCTCCATACCGCACCCAGCGCATATCATTTTCTTTTTCCTGCAGGATTCATCAAAATGATACGTCTGCCCGCAATAAAGGCATTTTAACAATTCTGTGTCGTTCTTCATAAAATTTTCAAAAATTATATCAGCATGCCTTCACGATGTCTAAATAAATTCAGACTCACAAAGGTTTGCAGAGAAATTGGAATGAGCCGCAATAGAATTGATCTTCATCCCCTTTCAAACCGTTTTTTTCAGGTTTAATCAAAGTACACTTCAAGTAAAGTTACGGCTACATGAACACGCTGACCACCTATCACACGGATTAAATCAGGAATATCGGCCATGTCCGTCCCGGACTGATTAAGCAAGCCATTCGCAGCCATTGACATAGATTTGTATTTGAAAAGGAAACCGCGTCTGAGGCCGTACATGCATAAAACCAAATTCCCTTTAAAGATCATTTGATCAAACGTTGAAAGTACCCCGGTGATTTTGTTATGATATCGCTCAAGAAACTTCTCCATTGACGTCATCCTCTATCGTGTATAAAAATCAGTGGTTGGGATTCCACTTCAATAAAATCAAATATACACTATTGGGGACAATTTTAAAGCTTTGGTTTCGGCATTGTTGCGGTATGTCTTGTGCTGTTATCGGTTTTTAATCATCCTCAGAAATAAGGAGTAAGATGCTCATGAGAATCAAAGCCTATAGAATACCTGTAGCCCTTTTCCAAACACTCTTTTTGGTTATACCGCTTCTGGCTGAGCAGACGGATATTAGTAAACTATCAGATGTGGCGGTTTTTGAAAAGATACAAAGACTTCAGATACCTTTCATAGCCAATACAGGACAAACAGATGAGAGGATAAAATTTTATGCCACCACCTTTGGGGGAAGTGTCTTCATTACGAAAGATGGCGAGATTGTCTATTCACTGCCAAAAATTGAGCGATCATCCCCTACGAAAACGTTCTATCAAGGTTGTGGTATGGATAGAACAATGCCTCTTCAAGAAGCTGACACTGAAGGATATCCTTATCCAACCCCTTTCCGTTTTCATATATCGCCCAGCAATTCTCTCTCTTCCTTGATGGAAGAAGGTAATAGCGGAGCGATAAAAAACACATCCCATCTTACCCTGAAAGAGGAGATTACCGGCGGGAAAAATATTGAAACGATAGAAGGGGAAGGAGAAATTCAAACAAAGATCAACTATTTTAAAGGAACCGATCCATCCAAATGGAAAGACAATATCCCAGTTTATGAGTTTGTAAACCTTGGAGAAGTATACGAGGGAATAAAACTAAAGCTAAGGGCTTATGGAAACAACGTTGAAAAGCTGTTTTATATAAATCCAGATGCAGATACCGGGGCAATAAAGATAAAACTAAGCGGCGCACTGGCTTTAAGGGTAAATGAGATGGGACAGCTTGAGGCTGAGACGACATTAGGGACCGTTACATTCACAAAACCAGTGGCTTATCAGGATATTGATGGGGAAAGGGTGAATGTGGACGTGGAATATTGCATCCTGAAGTCGGAACACAGAAGTCAGAACGGAGAAACAAACCTCTTAAATCCAAAATCCGAATTCCAAAATCCGAATTCTGAAATTGAAAATGTTTACGGTTTCAATATCGCCTCCTACGACAAGACCAAATATCTCATCATCGATCCGCTCCTTGCATCCACATATCTGGGAGGTATTGAGTCTGACTATGGTAATTCCATAGTCATTGATACAGGTAAAAATATTTTCGTCGCTGGCTATACGGAATCATCAGGCTTTCCAACAACCACCGGTGCTTATGACACTTCTTATCATAATGGTGACGTCTTTGTATCAAAATTTAATGGGGATTTAACGCGACTCCTTGCATCAACATTTTTGGGAGGAGCTTCCAGTGATTATGTGCGTTCTATAGCTATAGATTTAAGTAATAACGTTTATGTTGCCGGTCAGACTTCATCATTAGACTTTCCAACTACTGATGGCGCTTATGATGCCTCGAAAAGTGGTTACAGTGATGCCTTTGTAGCGAAGCTCAGCGGAGATTTAACACACCTGATTGCATCGACTTTTTTAGGAGGTTCTTCGGATGATTATGTGTATTCGGTATGCCTGGATCAGAATGGAATTAGCATATGTGTAACTGGCAGGACTTTATCACCGAATTTTCCAACTACCCCTGACGCGTTTGACACTATATATGAAAATGGCGATGCCTTTGTGTCGAAGCTATCGTGGAATTTAACACGTCTTATTGCGTCCACCTTCTTAGGTGGCACCAACAATGACTACGGTAATTCAGTAGTTATAGACTCAAATAGGAATATCTACGTGGGGGGCGACACCTGGTCGCCAGACTTCCCTGTAAGTGTTGATGCTTATGATAGTTCTTTTAATGGTGGTTTTGGTGATGTTTTTGTATCAAAGCTAAATTGGGATTTAACACGGCTGCTTGCATCAACATTTCTGGGAGGGGCTACTGACGAATCCGTTAGTTCTATCGCTATAGACCCGCGTGGAAACATCTATGTGGTTGGTCAAACTGAATCGTTAGACTTTCCAACTTCCCCAGCAGCTTACGATACGTCTTTTCATAATGGCGATGTCTTTCTATCTAAGCTAAATGGGAATTTGACAAAACTTCTTGCATCCACATTTTTTGGAGGTGCGGATGATGATGTTGGTAATGCTTTGGCCATAGGTTCAGATGGAAATATCTATGTGGCTGGTCATACTGCCTCGTCAGATTTTCCAACAACCCGTGGTTCGTACAACACGTCGAAACGCGTTTTTTTTGATGCCTTTGTATCAAAATTCAGCGCTGATTTGACAAGCCTCATAGCATCTACATTTTTAGGAGGAAACTATAGGGATATCGCCCGTTCTTTTGCTTTAGACTCAGATAACAATATTTACGTAACCGGTGAGACACGATCGTCAAACTTCCCAACAACTTCGGGCGCTTATGACATTTCTTATAACGGTGATGTCAATACTTCTTATACCTATGATGCCTTTGTACTAAAGTTAAACAATAGTCTTTCTGCTTCACCTCTTATGAACAATAAAAAATAACATCTCTGGTATTGTTTAAAAACATGAAAGATATATCTGAAACAGATTTTATAAAATTTCTAGGCACAGCGGGGGCAAGGATTGTTGTGTCTAAGCAATTGCGTGCTTCGGGAGGGATGTGGTATTCGCTTCAGGGTTTTAATGTATTGGTGGATCCCGGCCCTGGATGTTTGGTGAGATGCATTTCAAGCAGGCCGAAGATGGACCCTATGAAACTGGATGCCATCATTCTTACCCACAGACACCTTGATCATGCCGGCGATGTGAATGTGATGATTGAGGCAATGACCGAGGGTGGATTCAAAAAACGCGGCATACTTTATACGCCTGAAGATGCATTGACAGAAGACCCCATTGTATTACAATACGTAAGAAATTACCTACCACAGATAGAAATTATTAAAGAATGTGGAAGTTATAAGTTGTCTGATACAGTCTCTTTCGAAACTCCTCTAAAACATCAGCATCCGAGTGAGACATACGGCATAAATTTTTATACTCCCAACTACACTATTTCACTGATTGCAGATACCCGTTACTTCCCGGAATTATTGAAACATTACCGGGGAGACATTTTAATCATCAACGTAGTTCGTTATAAGGTAGATAGAGATACAAAGGGTTGGCTTTATCATCTTAGCATCGGAGACGTGAAGGAGATTGTAACAGTCCTTAAACCCAAAGTAACGATATTAAATCATTTTGGCATGACGATGATCAAGGCACAGCCACGAGTAGTTGCAGAGCAATTGTCGAAGGCTACGGGATTGAAAATTATTGCAGCTGGAGATGGAATGAAGTTTGATCTTACGACCGTCTCGTCACGATAAAATCGGCTAATTCCATGAGGGTTGTTTTATATGGAGAATCCGGAAGCGGCGCGATCTCCTCCTGTGCCTGCTTTATTATTTTTTTAGCCGTATTAAAAGCATATTCTACCGCGTCATGTTCTGTTAACAATTCAATAATGGCATTTTTCGTTTCTTTTGCATCGTGCTGGAATATCAGTTCTCGCGCCGTTTCAAGCTTATTTCTGGGAAGTTGATTGACTAACCGGATAAGAGGTAACGTAAGCTTGCCCTTCTGTATATCGGTGTTTAATGATTTCCCAATTTCTTCTTCAGTACCCATCACGTCAAGGCAATCATCCACAATTTGAAAGGCAATACCAATCTTCAGACCATAATTGGATAGTATATCAGATACCTTGCGATTGGCTCCGGCAAATGTAGCTCCTAAACGGCAACTGGCGGCACATAGAGAAGCAGTTTTTCGTTCAATAATATCAAAATAATCGTTTTCGCTCAGTCCGATATCATATCGTCTCTGAAGTTGAATGAGTTCACCTTCTGACATGACATTGACTGTCTGAGAAAGCAAGAGGGTTGCAACTTGAGAATCGAGGGCAGAAAGTATTGTAAATCCTCTGGAAAATAAATAATCCCCAAACAGAATGGATATTTCTCTCCCCCATTTCGAATTCACACTTTCAACGTGCCGCCTCATGGAGGCCTCATCGATAATATCATCGTGAACAAGGGTTGCGGTGTGCACCATTTCCACCACTACAGCAAGATCTATGTGCTGAGGCGCTATACCGCCTAAACATTTACCTGATAATAACACCAAGGCAGGACGTAATCTTTTCCCTTTATATTTACTAATGTGGGCAATAAGATCAGCTAATGAATTGGTTCTGGGTTGTAGTTCTTTATAGAATCGGGTTTCAACCTCATCCATAAGGACTTTTATTGAGTCGAAAATACCCACAGGTTCCACAATTAATAAACTCCTTTTTTAATTTTTGAGAATAGTAAAGAGTGGTTATGATAGCAGGCGATATTTAAAAAGTCAAACTTCTTTTCTACTTAATGCAGAGATTTTTCAGCCGCTTCACACCTCCAAAATAACAGGAATTCATTCTGAGTAATAATTCAACTTACGTACGGCATTAAAAACATCCTCCGGGGCAATGGAACTGATACACAAGACGTGATTGCATCTTCGTTTTTCACATGGACTGCAAGGAATATTTTTTTTAACAACCACGGCATTTTCATCGTAAGGTGCATAAACAACTGGATCTTTGGGTCCAAAAATCGCTATCGTGGGAATCCCAATACCCGAAGCGATATGCGTGGGACCGGTATCTCCTCCGATAAAAAGGCGTGCATGTTGTAGTAACGCTACCAGCTGTTTTACTGATGAGGTCTTGCATGCGATCGTAGCCCGATGATGCATGAAAGAAATGATTTCTTCTACAATTTCATATTCCAGAGCGCCCCAGGTAAAAATAACCGAGTAACCGAGCTCCTGTATCAATCGGTCTGCAAGACGGGCATAGTTTTTAGGCGGCCAACGCTTGTACTTCCCAAAGAGGCTAGTCCCCGGATGAATTATTGCAATGGATTTTTGATTAAGATGCGCCTGCCGAACAAAATTGTCAATGTAATGGCGATCGGTATCAGGTATTGAAAATACAGGTCTTTGATAGTGTGCCTTCATACCCAAACCATGCAAAAGATTCAGGTATTTATCAATTCTATGCATCTTCTTTTGTTGTGGTGTAATCTGTACATTAGTAAAAATAAAATTAAATTCTTTACAATGTCCCCGGGAAAAGCCAATCCTTACCCTTGCGTTACTCAGGTAAGTCAAGAAACCACTTTTAAAATTACCATGAAAATCCAGCGCAATGTCATATTTTTTTTCCCTTAGCTTTCCTAAAAACATCCGCATCTCAGAAAATGCCTTAAAATATTTTCGTGGATGTTTAAGCTTTGCCTGCAATTGTTTCCTTGGAAAAACAATGACCTCGTCAATTCCCGGAAGTCCTTCAACCAAATCTTCCAGTTTATCCTCTACAAGCCATGCAATATGGGCAGAAGGGAACTCGAGTCTCAAATTTTTTACAGCCGGTATAACATGAACGACATCACCCATGGCGCCTAACCGCACAACCAGGATATTCTTTGGATTATCAAATCGTTTTCCCATATAAACACACCTTAACAGATTCTGTATTAAAGACTTACAATACTATAACCTTTATAAAATCCCTTTTCAACTACAATCCAACCTAATTTGCGTTTGTATTAATTTATATTCTCATATATAATTTGCACATTCATCATCTTAATCTTATTTTTTAAATCTTAACCAACTATGCTGCATAAATCAAAAATACCACTCGCTTTTTCCATGGTTAAAAAAGGTGATACGACCATACTGGTAAAAGATAGATACAAAGAAATAATTTTACCCATGGTTTTTGATACAGGATCTTTGCATGATAGAAACAAAGACAATCCTAACGTTAAATTCGGCAGGGGCACTTATTTGTCTATTCCCAGCACAAAGAACGGCACAGAAAGGTTTATTATCAGGAACTATAGACATGGTGGTTTATTGGGGAGGCTTTTTGGTGGGGTCTTTTATAATGAAAACCGACCTTTAAACGAAATACATATAAATGAGGTTGCCATCGAGAGAGGTGTGCCATCCGCTGAAGCAATTGCTGTAACCAAGAGAAAACTGTGGGGGTTATTTTACAAAGCAGACTTTATATCGAAGGAGATATCCGGTGCAGTTGATACAACCCAGTTCCTAAACGAATCTCCCTTGAATTTTATACAAAAGTCTAAGAAGTCTATCATTTATTCACTCGTAAGATTAATAAGGAATATGCACGATGCGGGCATATTCCACGCAGATTTACATCTAAAAAATATACTCTTGAAAAGGAATTCAAACGGTGAATTTAATGCGTATATAATAGATCTGGATAAATCAGTCATCCTGAACAAACTAAGCATTGATCTAAGAATTAAGAATCTGTTACGCCTTGACCGCTCCATTGAGAAGTTACGATGGCTGTCAGGCGCAGCAACCACATCTCAAAAAAAAATAAGTTTGATTTCCAGGGCGGACAGGATCAGGTTTTTTAAATCTTATCTGTTATATGGCAATCCGCTTGATAAAAATTGGAAAATGTATGTCCGCCAATACCGTTCTCAACACGCCATGCATAAACTTTGGTGGCGTGTGTTAGGTCTTTCTTGAAGAAGAATCCCATACATTTTCGCAGCAAGAAAGGTTACTTGTGCTCATCCAAAATATTATCGGTCCAATCATTTCATATTTTATCGGCAGTATCTCCTTCGGGTTTTTAATCGCTAAGATTGTGAAAGGTATCGATATTCGAAACATGGGTAGCGGTAACCCGGGGGCAACAAATGTTTCGAGAGTCATGGGTAGGCACTATGGCATATTGGTATTTATTTTAGACATGCTCAAAGGATTTTTACCTGTTTTTATCTTTGATCGATTGTTTGCAGGCCACGGCCACATGCTACCATCACTATTATGCGGGGCCGGTGCAATCTGCGGCCATGCATTCCCTGTTTTTCTTGGTTTCAAGGGAGGAAAGGCCGTAGCAACCGGATGCGGCGTATTTCTATGGTTAGCGCCACTGCCTCTCATTATTTCTGCCGCTGTATGGCTGTTGATAGTGTCTATTTTCCGTTACATATCGTTGGGGTCAATGCTCAGTTCAATCGCATTAGTAACCTGTTTAATATTACTGGGCAAGGATCCTTTTGGTCAGGGAATATACTTAACGCTATTTTCTGTATTCATTTCCACTCTCCTGATTATCCGCCACAAATCGAATATAAAAAGGCTCTTAAATGGTACAGAAAGTAAAGTTGGTAGTAAGGATAAGGCTCATGATTCCAATTTGTGATCAAGGTAAACACGCACAAACAAGTTTGTCTGTGCCACCCAAAATACGGCTTAAATAAAGTGAAAATTCCTATACACTTTTATTCAATCGTTTCGTTGGATCCAGAGATTCCTTTGATCTTCTTCATTCTGTTTTGTGTATAAGCATCCTGAATCGCAATATATGGGTCAATGGCTGGTTTTGTTATACTCTCATACGTATTTCCTTTATCAATAGAGGCATCGTTGACAGTATCATACGTATAATTTCCCATGCTCTCTATCGGCGTGAGGAAAAAATACGAAACCCAGGTTAACGGATTTAGCGCTGCGTCACCCAAGAGCCCAATAGTATCACGCTTATTTGAAGGTCCAATAAAAGGCCACACGATGTAAGTCCCAGGTTCCATTTTGTATTTACCAAGTGTCTGACCGAAGTCCCTATCTTGTTTTTCTATATGAAATTTTGATTTTGCAGGATCGAGGAATCCTGCTACCCCTATGGTACTGTTAACAACAAAACGCAGCATCTCCGTACCAGCACCTTCGAATTCAGCCTGGAAGAGACAATTGAAAAAACGGATAGGCATTTTAATATTTGTGTAAAAATTTCTGACACTCACCCGTGCCTTTTCAGGCACCATTGAATTGTATCCGGTATATATCGGTTTAAAAAAATAATGAAAAGCCTTGTCATTAAAGGCAAACATAGCCCTGTTAAAGGATGGAAACGAGTCTTTTATGAGAGGAATTTCCGGCTCCATCTCAGCTTGCTCCGGCTCATTCTGTTCTACTTCCTCACTTTCGTTTACTGCATCCTTATCAGAAACCTCACCACCGATTGATATCTCATTACGTGGCAACTCAGATGCCTGATCTTTAACAGGATGTGTTTCGGACACGGCTGGTTTTGGCTCAATCTGTTCTGCCGCTGCGTTTTTATTTGTCGTATCCGTATGAGAACCATCATCACTCACCGTTTCGTTTGGAGGCACTTCGGGAAGTGGCACCGGCAAGCCCCCAGCCCATGAATTTGTCATTGAGAAAAAAATTACCAGAACAAAACAGAACGTCAAAGATATGCTTTTTTTCATTGTCTATCCACCATAGGCATCTTGTGTTTTAAAAGGACATTTATTTACTTCTTTGATGCTTCCTCTTTACCTTTTTTCTCTTTCATTTTTTGAACCAGTTCTTCATATGAAGATTTAAGCAAGATATTATTAAATTGGCTACGGTAATTATTGACTAGACTTACCCCTTCAATAATCACATCGTAAATCATCCATTTCCCACTATTGTTGAGCATGCGATAATCGACCAATACTTCAGTTCCTGTATTTAAGATAATTTTTGTTTGTACTGTTGCGTATTTGTTGTCTTGTTTTTCCCTGAGAAAAAGAATCTTTTCGCCAGAATACGTATCCGTTTTCCCTATATAGGCGTCTTTAATGATATTGGTAAATAATTCCACAAACTCTTTTTTTTCCTCGGATGTCCGTTTTTTCCAATGCTGGCTAAGCGCTCTTTTAGACATCTCTTCGAAATTAAATATGGGGGATATCTCTTCCCATAATCTTTGCTGTCGTTCTTGAGCCTTTTCAGGCCCATTCAGGGAAGGTTCTTTCAAAACGGCCAAACCACTGTCGATAGTCTTCATGACAAGTTTTCCCGGCTCCTCTGCCGCCCATAGAAAAGCAGGCATAAATGTCAACGAAATTATACCGATACTTATTGCAAATAGCGTTTTTTTATGTCTCATTCCTTTACTTTCCCAAAAACAAAGTTTCCTATCAATTTCTCTAAATCAATCGGAGGTTCTGTCTCATGCAATGAACCTCCGGGTTTTATCAATTCATCTGATCCTCCAGGCATGATTTCTACATACTTTTCTCCCATGAGTCCCTTGGTACGGATAGATGCGATAGCGTCTTCCTGGAGTTCTATATCGTTTCGAATCCTCAAGGTGACCACTGCCTCATAATCGATGAGCTTGATGTCAGCAACCTTACCCACTTCCACTCCTGCTATTTCCACAACGGTATCTTTTTTAAGTCCTTTTACTGTGCTAAAGACGGCATTTACCGGGTAATAATGATCACCTATCAAATTAATTTTTCCCAGCTTTACTGAGATATAACCCAGGCAAAGTATGCCACAAAAGACAAAGATACCGACGGCAATTTCAACATCAAATTTTTTCATATTTGTTACCTCTCAGAATATTTTGGAACATAGCTATGTTATGGTAATTGGGCCTTCCAGTTCTCCATGAATAAACTGATGAATCACGGGATCCTTAGAGGTCTCAATCTCTTTTGGTGCGCCTTCGGCAACGATTTTTCCCTCATATAACATGGCAACACGGTCCACCATAGAAAAAATTGCTGGAATTTCATGGGTAACTATGATTGCAGTAAAATTAAGGCTCTTCTGACACTCTCTAATCAATTTATGTATTGCTTTGCCTGTTAATGGATCGAGACCGGTTGTCGGTTCATCAAAAAGGACGATTTCAGGGTTCATAACAAGACACCGTGCAAGTGCAACACGTTTTTTCATACCACCGCTTATCTCTGCCGGATATTTATTCTCAGCGCCAGAGAGCCTCACTCTGGCTAATTCCTTCAAAACCGTCTCGCGGATTTGAGAAGCCTTCATCCTGGTCTTTTCTCTGAGGGGAAACGCAATATTTTCAAATACGGTAAGAGAATCAAAAAGTGCGCCTCCCTGAAAAACAATACCGCATCGCTCTTTTAATCGCTTCAGCGCCTTGCCCCTAACCCGTCCGATATCCTGATTATCTATTAATACCTTGCCCCGATCAGGCTTTATCAGACCTATGATAATCTTGATCAATACTGATTTTCCCTTACCGCTACCTCCAATCAAGGCCAGGGTTTTCCCTTCTTCTACCTTTAAGTTAATGCCCTTAAGCACCTCAAAGTGCCTGAAACTTTTATGTAAGTCGACTACTTCAATCATGGATACCCATTAAGTTACCAATATAGACGTCATGAAATAATCCCATACCAAAATAGTAACCGATGAAAGCACCACCGCCCGAGTGGTTGCCTTGCTGACACCTTCCGCCCCGTATCCGGTATAATATCCTTTGTAGCAACTTATTAAGGTTATCAAAACACCGAAACTTAAGGATTTGTATAAACCTTCGAGGATATCCTTGGCTTCAACAAAATCCCTGATCCCGCCAAAATAAGTTCCGCCGGATATGCCCATGAGCCCTACGCCTACTGCATATCCCCCAAAAACACCAACAACAACAAAGATGGCATTTAAAAGGGGAAGCGATATTACGCCAGCTAATAGACTGGGAATAATCAAATACTGATATGGGTTTAACGCCATGGCATCAAGGGCATCGATTTGTTCGGTGATTCTCATAATACCAATCTCTGCCGTTAATGCAGAACCGGCGCATCCGATAACCATCATTGCAGAAAGAACCGGCCCGAGTTCCCTTATCAATGATAAGGCTACCACGGGACCCAGGCTGGCTTCGGCGCCAAATTTGACTAAAACGTAATAAACCTGGAGTGCCATGACCATCCCCGTGAACGAACCTGTCAGAACAATGACCGAAGTGGTCTTTACACCAATGAAGTGAATCCGCCTGATAATTCTTTGAATCAGGTACGGAGGGAACACCATCCAGAATAATGATTCAGCAAAAAAGCATCCCATCCTCCCCAGTTCTCTTATAAAACTGTGAGTGATACCACCAAGGAATTTAAACGGCGCAAGTACCCAGTTCATGAAAGATTTCCCAATACAACACCTTTAATGTATGATTTTTAAAAAGATGTATGATATAACGGTCTCAAACAATAATCAAGGTTTATTCCTAATAAAACATGAAAAAGGTTATTAAATTCTCTCCAAAAGATAGTAGTCTTTATGGAAATGTTGCGATCGGTATCCCATAAAAATTGTACCCTAGTATTTTCGGAAAAAACTCAATAACCTTTAATAGAAAATGCATCTACCGTATTACGTCATGTGAGAATACTTCCTTCTGTAGTTGACTCCATAATTCCTTATTTCGTAATATTACTCCAAACTTCTTAAAATACGGAGATACTCCCTGGCATTGACAAAACCCGTAATAGTTTTGTCCCGGAGTACGGTTGCATCTTTGTCGATAAACACGATCGTAGGCAAACCAACCACATTATACTTCTCCCAGAGCTGTTTGATCTTTGGGTCGTCGCTTTTGGTGCTGTCAATCTTGATATTTACAAATCTTCGTGATTCACGAATAACCTCCGCGTCGGTATACGTAAACTTATCCAGTTCCTTACATGCCGCACACCACTCTGCCGAAAAATCGATGATCGCCAGCTTGTCCCTTTCCCTTGCCTGCCTTAATCCTTCTTCTTCATCCAATATCCAATCGATCTTTTCTTTTGCTACTACAGACCGGACATCTGTTGTAGTCGGGAAGGGTGGCAAAATAAACCCCTTGATCATGAGATGTCCCACAAGAAAGTACGCTCCGAAGATAAAGGCTATAAGCCCAAATGTCTTCTTGCTTCGTTGAAAGGTAGTGCTCCTATGAGTCAGCAGATCAAAACCTCCTGAAAATACGCCGGTAACAATCAGGAATAGTCCCAGGATGATGACAAAGACACCTTCGGAGACAATGAATCTTAAGTAATACAGTGCAGCGCCGATCAAAAGAAATCCGAATATTCTCTCCACCGTCTCCATCCAGCCCCCTGATTTCGGGAGGGCCTTTATAGCGCCGGAAAAGGTTCCCAACACAATCAGAAGTACGCCCAGTCCCCAGGCAAAGACAAAGAGCATCCAGAATCCCAGGAATTTATTCCCCGTGCTGGCTATATAGACTAATAAGCTGGCAAGTGCAGGACCAACACATGGTGACGCCACAATTCCTGATACCAGTCCCATGACAAAGACCCCGATAAAACCCTTCCCCGTCTTTGTCCCCAGTCGATCTGAGATAAATGATGGGACCCGCAGGTAATATACCCCAAACATACTCATGGCAAGCCCGACAAAAACTGCTACTACAAAGCCTATGACCCACGGACTCTGCAAGGCCGAACCAAACAATGCCCCGGTAGAGGCAGCAGCCACACCCATGGTGGCATACACGCTGGACATACCCAGGACATAAATCAACGAAAGGAAGAAGGCCGTCATTGGCCTTCTGGCCGCTGTCTGACCGCCAGCTGCCTGGCCACCGATCACAGCCACGGTGATAGGTATCATGGGGTACACACACGGGGTAAAACTGAGGCCCACACCTGCCAAAAAGATAAGGACCAGAGATACAAAAATCCCCCGGGTTTCAATAGTTTTTTGAAAACCACTAACCTCGGCCTTTTTCTCAGGTTTCGAAACAGGTTTTGGAGATTTTTCTTCTGCGTGTGATACCGACGCTTTCCAATCGATGGCATCCACCTGTACAGGCAATACAAACTCCTCGACCTTAGGGATAAAGCAGATTTTATCCGAACACCCCTGATAATGCACCTTGAGCTTTATATTATAAGAACCGGCGGGGGTGTCCTTTGATACCTGAACGAACGACTTTACCTCAACCTCCCCTTCGTAATTTTCTACCTCTTTTTCCAGGAATTGATCATATTTAATCTTTCCTGCGGGAAGCTCTGTAGAAGTTACGGTGAATCGTGAAGGATCAGCGCTTTCTACCTTAATCTGATCCTTATAAACGTAATGTTTGGGGGCAATTTTGATGGTAATCGTTGCGGGTACGAGGTCGCCGGCCGGAACACGCTCCTTTAAAAGTGTAACATTTAATTCAAATGGAGAAGTCTGTCCAAAGGTTTTCAGTTGAAATAAGAATAAAATTAAAAAAATAATAATGAATCCCCTTTTAAGAAATCCTATTTTCATGCTATATCCTCCTTGCCAAATGAAACGAGTTATGTATCCTTTTGACTATTTATTTTATACTTTCACAAAATATCTCAGATATACCAGTGCTCCAAAGTCGTAAATAACATGCACCTGAATAGGTATAAGAATACTCTGGTACTTATAGAACAAGATTCCTATGTAGAACCCCATTATGGTTGCAAAAATACAATATGCGGGGGTTAGAAAATGGAGAAATCCGAAAATTATACTTGTTGCAATTATCCCTAATTTAACCTGAATTACCCCACGAAATAATAACTCCTCCGCAAAACCGGCCAGGATAGAAATCAGGCATATGTCTATAAATCTGGTTTTAGAGAATATACCCTTTATGTCCGTTATGATGGTCTTTCTCAGTGAACCTATCAAGGGAATGCCTTCCGCCCTTTCTGAGAGGAGAAAAACAAAGAGAGACAGGGGGAATGAGACAAAATAAGTACCCAGCAGGATATCGCGGAAAAGGTTGGTAGTCAAAGGGAGCAGTTTAATTTTAAAAAGTCCCGCCAGCAATAAAGCAACTCCTAATACCCCGCCCTCTATGATAAAGGTTAAAACCAAAAGTTTATACCGGGGATAAACAATAACGAGTTTCATTGAATCTTCATAATAATGCCGTGATTCAGGCGGGATCGGAGGCACTGTCAATTTTCGGTAAGTATCTCCGCAATCTGTCTTTTGACACTTCGTGCTTCGGTAGCAAGATGATAAAGATGTTCCACAGAGAATCTTTCCAGGGCCTCAGCAATCCTTTCCAGACATTCCATGGCAAACAGATAAACACCTTCCCTCGGCGCATCGTGTCCGACTCCTTCAACCCAAACCCCACACGAGGATATTCGCACCTGTGCCTTGAGTGCAAGGATCACTAAATAATGCTCCAGAGGTGAGCGCATCTCGTTTTCTCCGCTTTTACCTTCTTTAACCCGACGGCGGTTGTCCTGTTTTAGACATTCAAAAAGATTATGCGCAAAAGGATTAAGCAGACAGTACACCGGATCATCTTCAAAATCCTGACGGCATAATCCCGAATCGTCAAAGGATGATTCATGGGTAATTTTATTCCAATCCCGAAGTTCTGGCAGGGAACTTGCCCAGGGTTCAGGTGGATCTTCTTCCTCTTCCTCGTAACAGAGGTCTATAGCCCTGACTTCATAATCATCATTGTCCTGCTCGTCTTTTATGTCAGGAATCTCCGAAAAGTCTAAGAACCTTTCCGGTTCTTCCGGGCTAAAGGCGGCATCCCTTCTTCTCATCAGGTTATAAGTGATGAATTGTTTTTCCATTATCTTGTCCCTTTGTACGTTTTCCTCTATCATGCGTTTAAAGCCTTTTTCAAGGCTTGTCTCAGAGAGTCCTTCAGCATCAACTGCCGCTATGAGAGGTTCTTCAAGTCTGGCTTGTTCCCGGTAATAATCCAGCCAACATTCAGGCGACCACGATGTATTGGCTTCCGGTTCCTTGGATCTTATTCGTCTGCTTTCCCTGAATCCTTCCAACATATCAAGGATAATCTGAAAGTCCGGCGCAAGTCTCGCCATGTCGCGGAAGACACGAATGCCGGATGGGGATTTTTTGACGGAAAGCTTGTCTGTCTTTGACAGGACATTTCTGAGTATATTGAGTGCGCCTTCGACATCGTCGCGGAGATAATAGGTCAATACACTCTGTATGCCTTCCTGTATCGCCTGTAGACCTTCTATGATTGATGCGACATTTTCACTTTCTTTACTCTGAGATATATCTTCCTCAAGACGGTTGATTACACAAGGTATGAGGAACATCAGCCGGTCAAGACCAGGCAGACGGCCGATTCCTTTCCGCGGATCATCCGGATCATGGGAAATATCTTTATCTGCCTTGCGGAAGAAATCATCCAGTTCGGTAAAAACATCCCAGGTTTTGGATATCTCTGCAAGAACTTGTTTATGACCTGCCATGTTTTGTCTATTCACCTTTTAGTATCTAATAAAAAATATCTTTACATTTTTCGGCAAAAATATTTTTATCATTAACTGGATTGCCGAGTAATACAAGACTTCTAAGTCAAATCATAGAGGCGCTCACTTTTTAATAATGCAGGAGCAGTTGCCTTTAAGTTTTTGACTGACTAACCCGAACTAAATCAAATAATGAAAGATATATTATTGTAAGGACCGTTGAGCTATTAAAAGATGATAAAAGTCAATGGTATTGATAATCTCTTCCGACTCGTTCGGGTTAGGTTATTATTGCTTATTATCTCCATCTGTCAATGACAAATTTTTGAAAAGATCGGACAATAAGGGCTTCTCTTGAAAAATGGTCTGTATTCAGCTATAGTGAATAGTACTCCTCTATCTCTCTTTTAACTTTTCGATCAACAATATGAACTTGAGCGAGCTTGTCATGAGCCATGAGATTGTTATTCGCCTCGGATTCTTTTTCGGTGTCTTGGCGATAATGTATTTGTGGGAACTAATGGCGCCCAGACGGGTGCTCACGGTCTCGAAGGTACACCGCTGGATTAACAATATCGGAATCGTGTTCCTTAACAGCTTCCTGTTACGCATTATCTTTCCCGCCGCTGCAGCAGGCATGGCGGTGTTTGCTCAAAGACACGGATGGGGTCTTTTCAATTACGTCCAGATACCTTACACAATCGTTGTAGTAGTATCAGTAGTTATTATGGACTTCGCCATCTACCTGCAGCACGTGATGTTCCACGCCCTCCCTGTCTTTTGGCGGATGCACCGCATGCACCATGCAGACCTGGACTTCGACGTCACCACCGGTGTGCGGTTTCATCCTTTGGAAATCATACTCTCCATGCTGATCAAATTTGCGGTGATTGCAGTGCTGGGTCCCCCCGTGCTGGCGGTTGTCGTGTTTGAAGTTGTGCTGAATGCAACATCCATGTTTAACCACGGAAACGTGCGCATGCTGCGCGTCGTAGACTATGCGCTTCGCTGTTTCATGGTAACGCCGGACATGCACCGGGTGCACCACTCAATGGAGGACCATGAGACCAACAGTAACTTTGGTTTTAACCTGTCATGGTGGGACCGCTTGTTAGGCACCTACCGGGATCAGCCTCGCATGGGTCACGAAGGCTTGACTATCGGTATCAGGGATTTTCGGGATACCAATCACTGCGTAAATTTGTCCGGTATGCTGGCAATTCCCTTTATTGGTAAGATCACTGACTATTCAATCAGTCAAAAGAAATGGAATAAGTCCAATGAAAGCCGGGTAGGGTAGGCGCCGCCCGCCAAAAGCGATGAAAAATAAGGCAGGAGGGATATTTTTTTGCCTTGGAATAGGCCAGAGGTGGGAGGTGGGCGGCTACTTCAAACCATGGATTGCTTTGCTATCGTACGCAATGGTAATTTGCGTATAACTCTTGTCCCAGGATATTGAGTGCCTTGCGGAAGACAGAGGCATGACCTCTGAGACACTATCGATAGCGATGTTCTTCAGTAACGTCTCAGAATTTCCTTTATACCAGCGACTCCATATAATCCCATCATGGTCATCCATTACAGTTTTTCCGCCCTCATTTCATGCTGCTTTCAAAACAGACGTACAGTACGGGCAACGAGTAGCTTTAACCGGCACATTTGAAATACAAAATTCACATACCTTTGTTGCCGGCGGCGTAGGCGGCGTAGCAGGCCGTGATAGTTTGTTAATAAGTTTTATTAACATAAAGATGGCAAATGCCACAATAATAAAATCGATGATGGTATTGGTAAATACTCCATAGTTAATTGTGGGCGCACCGGCAGCCTGTGCCTCCTTACGGCTGCTATATGATGTACCCGACAAATTGATAAATAAATTGCTGAAGTCCACCCTCCCCAGGAGCGGGCCGATTGGCGGCATGATGATGTCAGTAACCAGCGAGGTGACAATCTTGCCAAAGGCCGCGCCTATGATAATACCAACTGCCAAATCCAGAACGTTGCCCCGCATGGCAAATGCTTTAAAATCTTTTAATACATCTTTAAACATATATCCTCCTTTCTAACTTCAGAAACGCCTCTGAGAGGGTAGAGAAGCCAAAGCCAATACCTGACGCCATCTGGCGATGAGGTTTGACGGCTGAATATGACGCCCTTCAAAAAAGCAGGCAGAACGTGTTTACATACCTCTGCATAGTAAATCAAAAATTATAGCCTATGCTGCCGATAAGCGTCGTGTCTTCTTTTTCTTTTCCCTCGGCGGGCGTGTTGTCATACTGATCGAGGAATTCCAGATTCAATGCAATGGACTTTGTCAGATTATGCCTGACCCCTACACCAGAATCTATCCGCCAGTCATTAGTATCTTCAACGCTTTGTACATATTCCGATTTGGCATAAAATTTTGTATTCGTCCATATAATCCAATCCAAATATTGACCGATCCTTATACCCAAAAATTCATCCGTAATATCTCCATGAAACCTTTCGTAAGTATACGCGGGACCGGCTTCTGTTTTATATTTTAAACGCTCCTTGTCAATAAGCCGATAACCAGCGCCTGGTGATGATATGGATCGATAATTTAAACTTTCGAGCTCGTCATGCTCAAAGTACTGGTTAAAAAAAGAATACAACCTGGGGGTGTGTTTATATTCATATTTTCCGGTAGCTCGTTGCTCATTCACAGTTTCCTGGTCTTCGTCTGTAGCTTGATTGGTTACTGTTTCATACATGATAAGTGCGTTAAAGTAGATATTGTCCCGCTTCCTTTCGTTAGAAAATGCCCCCTTTACATGAGTTGTAGTTGACTCAGTATTTCCATCTTTAATATTGGCGCCTGCGTCAACATTCCCTTTCCATGTCTTCGGCGGAGGGGCGGCCGGCGCACTCACTGCTTGCGCAGTTTGCACGCCTTCCTGCGCAGATTGTTCTGTCGTTGCCTGAGCTATCTGTTTAGCCTCCTCTACCGGTTGTTCCGTTCCCTGTGTGGCTGGTGCACTGGCAACAATTTTTTCACTGGGAAAAATATCCGATAGCTTATCCGTTATTCTAAGATTTGTGTCCTTCGCGGACATATTCATAGAAGGATTCGTTAAAATAGAAAATTTATTCTTATTTCCCTCACGAGTCACAATAATAATCTCCTTTTCCCGTGAAATAAGGCTTGTATTATGCCACGGGACAGAGATTACCTGCCCCTGTCCTTGTTTAACAGAAAGATATTCTTCATTAACTTCCACCACTTCTCCCGCTACTATACTACCATCAATAGTCTTTATCTCATCTGAATATACCTTATCCATACCCATCGGACATGACCATAGTAAAAAAATCAACAGGATGATACTACCGTAAATACTTTTTCTTTTCATAAAGATTTTCTTCTCCTTTCCCTTATTTCTTTGTCCAAAACAAACACATTGATTGCATTTTTTTCCGCTATGAATTGGTCATTTCACGAACAATCTCTTTTCTATAACATCCTTTCTCCGTTTTTTTTACTAATAATCCTTTACCTTGCACCCTTGATTGTCCTTGTTTTGGTTTGTAAAAGGAAAAATAATATAATATTTAGTAACTTGTAGTCAACAAAAAACTACGAAGACCAAACAACCATTCAAACACAACAGTCGAGGGCTGATCCGAGAAAAGAATTTCGTCGTGTGTCGCTTAAAGCGGTTTGGCAATTCCATTAATCTAAAGAAGGTTCTCTAAGGGTAGCATGGGGTATGGTGCAATGGATTACTTGAGCTTGCCAGGCAAGGCGCGTAATGCCCACCAAGGAACCCTGCTGACCGCTTAACCGCTGCACGGTCTCACAGAAGCCAGGCTTATCCGTTGAACCAAAATAGCTATTGTATAACCTGTTATTTGTCACCTGGTTGCTATCGTTTGCAATGGCAATTGAGTGTTAATTCATCTAAGACGTTTACAATATTTCAATAACAACCCCCAGGATCGCAACACGAAGAATTGCCTTCATGTGTTATGCTATATCCCTCCCCCTTCGTCTCGCGTGGAGATCTGACCAGCATCTCATTTGTACATGGGAAGGGTTGTGCCTGCTCTTCCTGAACCTCCTTCTGCGGCCTTATGAACTCAAAGTGATTTTCATATGGCTCTCGTCTCAGGATATTGAATGTCTTACGGCAGACAGACACGCGCACCCCGCGGCGATACCGGTGGCCGTCATCATCGGTAATCTCCTGAAACGGCCCTTTGTACACAACTGCCTCTTTATGATCCCGGCATGGCCCTTCCTTTCCCTTGTATGCCAGTACCGTGATGCTTCGAAACTCAATGCCTTGAACCGTTCGCCATGGTCTTTCATCGCGTTTGGCAATGGTAATTCCATAAAATCCGGCATCCTCGAATGCCTTAAGAAATTCATACTCCTGAAGCGCTCCCGAGACACACCCACTCCATAGCTCTGTGTCTTTCTGAAGTTCCGGTGGAACTCGTTCGTCTGATACAATATCACTGATGGCGGCACGTCCGCCCCGCTTAAGCACCCGATAAATCTCCTGGAAAAGCACGGTTTTGTCCTGGTGGTTCACCAGATTTAAGACACAATTACTAATCACCACGTCAACTGACCTATCAGAGATCATGGGAGATGTTTCACCGATCTGTTTTATATATGATTCCATAAGAACAAGGTCAGATTCTTTTTTTACCGGATTCCTTTTCAACCATTCATCAAGCATATCTCTATCGATACGTAAATCCTGTATCTTTCCCTTGCGGAATTCGACGTTGGCGTATCCCAGGCGTTTCGAGACCTCACTATTTGCCTCGCGGGCAAGTGCAAGCATCTCATCGTTCATATCAACCCCAATAACCCGACCGGATGGACCAACCACCTGACTTGCAATAAAACAGATTTTTCCACCACCCGAGCCCAAATCGAGGACTGTTTCTCCTTCGCGTAAATATTGTGAAGGATCACCACAGCCATAATCTCGATCCAATACCTCCCTGGGAATTATTTCCAGATATTTTGGATCATACGTAATAGGACAACACAGTGATTCTTTCCTTTGCAATGCCGCAGTACTATAACGATTCAAAACGGCTTGTTCTATCAACATAACGACACACCTCTTTCATCAGTAAAGAATTTCAAAGTATGTATCATAGCATATCAGACAACCCCCTGAATCCCCCTTTATTAAGGGGAACTTGAGGAAATCCCCCTTAGTTAAGGAAGCTAAGGAAATTCCCCTTAAGAAAGAAAAAATTGAAATTCCCCCTTAATAAAGGGGGCAAGGGGGTTGTTTTTCACCGGCATTTGGTGTAACACCTCCCCTTTTTAGAAAGGAGAATGAAAGTCGTTGCCAAAGGCAGCCTAATTAAAACGCGAAAATATAGTACATTTATGGCTTTAACTATTAATTAGCGAACCCTCACAACTGCTTCCAGCCCCCGCAGTGCAACCAAAACAGTGCATACCCGTTGCAATTATACCGTCATTGAATTCATCAAAAGATTCAATGTCCCATATTGTCTTGTGACGACCACCGATCGGGATTTCAAACATCTGATTAAAATCACAGTCATAAAGTCGTCCGTCCCATCCAACAGAAACGAGCGTCCTGCACATCAGACCACCCACCGTCTGCGAATTAAATGCGTTAATAAGGAGTTCCTTGTATTGACCCTCCTGTCCTGTACGCTCAAGATATTCCTCCCATCGGCTAATCGGCATGTTTGTCATCACGTACAGACGATTGAAAACAATCCCAAATTGCCCCCATAGTTCCTTTTTATATTGTTTTTCCAGTGTTTCCTGAGGCGGCGGAAGAAAGGCATCGCCCGGATTATAGACTAGGTCTAATCTCAATCCGCTTCCTTCGTGCCCATAGCCCAGAGAGTTAAGCCTTCGCAGTGCATCAATGCTCTTGTCAAATACACCTTTGCCACGTTGTTTATCCACGTTTTCCCGGGAATAACATGGAAGCGATGCGACAATTTCAACGGAATTATTCTTGAAAAATTCTGCCAAATCTTCCTGCCCATTGACAAATAAAACGGTGAGATTGCACCGATCCATAACACTACACCCCAGAGAATGAGACCGGGCAACCATTGAACGGAACGCCGGATTAAGTTCAGGGGCGCCGCCGGTGAAATCTACGAGATCAATTGATGACGAATTGGAAAGGAGCTTTAATACCCGATCTGCCGTTTCTGCCGTCATTATTTCAGTCTTCTTCGGGCCGGCATTCACATGACAATGGATACAAGTCTGGTTGCACAACTTCCCAACGCTTATTTGAATCGTTTTAAGTGCCGTACGCCTTAGATGAAAGCCATACTGACTTAATTTATCTTCGAAAGTTATCTTTGACTCCTGCAACGTATTTAAACCCTTATATTGCCGTTTATTCAATAGTTTGCTGAGTTTACCACCCAAATCTTCTTCTGACAAATGACCGAGATGCTTGTTAACCACTTTGCCGTATTCCCCATAGATAATGGTGGCCGGATACGCCTGCAAGTCCTACACTTGACCAATATCTCCTCCGTCAAGGTAAATGGGATAATCGACGCCCAATGTTTTCGTAAGTTTATTACCTCCCCTTTGCCCCCCTCCTTGCGAAGGAGGGGGATACAAGAGTGGTTAATTTGATTACGGCTTGCTGCGCTATGGATTTCCCGGATGCTCCCTCTTTGCAGGTTCAGGATATTCTTTTTCAATGATGATAGCCTTCTTCTCCCAAACATCTGCCTTCCTATTATAGCTCCAGGTATAATTTTCTTTTTCATTTACCTTGTGAACGGAAATGCTCGCCTTGTCAACCCTCAAATTATTCTTACTGGTGCCCTGTACAAAGAAGTCCAGGTCATAGGTATTACCGTCCTTTCCTTTAAAATCGGCACAGATAAAATATTCATCCGTCTTTGTCGGAGAGAGTTTTTCCTTGTGCACCTTGTCAAGCATCAGCTCCAGTTCCTTTCCTGTGTTCTTATCGAGATGCTTGAATACACCATCCTTGGAATTCTTTCGAATGTATTCATCTGCGAATTTTGCTACATCCTCTTTGGTTATACGCGGTTTCTCTTCCGCTGTGTAAGGTATTGCCTGGCCGGGATGCTCTCTTTGAGATAAGGCAGTTGAGGCGCTCAATCCCAGCATAATCGATAAGACTCCTGCTGCGGTCAAGCCATTCTTCAATATTGTGTACACGCGCATTGTAGGATCTCCTTTATTAAAAATATTGCTTTATGAAAAGCCACAAATTTACTGATACAGATATTTTCAGCCAGTATTACCGACGATGCCGGTGACACTGACTTTTCTTAAGGATACTCAGGCTTAGGATGTTCTGGTTCTTTCTTCCCGGTTTTAATAGTTTTCTTCTCCCACACCCCTTTCTTTTCATTGTAGTTCCAGGTGTAATTTTCCTTTCCGTTTACCTTGTGGATGGAGATGCTTTTTTTATCAACATTTAAAAAATTCTTGCTTTTCCCCTGTACAAAAAAGTCAAGATCGTACGTATTACCATCCTTTCCCTTGAAATCTGCACAGACGAAATATTCATCCTTTTTCGTTTTTGAGAGCTTCTCCCGGTGTATCTTGTCAAGCGTCAATTCCAACTCTTTTTTGGCATTTTTATCATAGTATTTGAAAACGCCGTCCCTGGAATTTTTCTGAATGTACTCCTCTGCATACTTTGCAACGTCATCTAAGGTTACGATCGATTTTTCAATTTCTTTAAGACGCGCCTTTTGCTCCGGATGTTCGCCGAATACCGTATATGAAGTGATTGAATTCCATGCGACAACTTCGATTCCCACATACATCATCGATAAGACTGCTACGATAATCATGCATTTTATCGGTATCCTGAAGAAATACATTGTTGTATCTCCTTTAAAAACTAAACGTCCTTAAAATAAAACAGCCTTACTGCAAAGATATTCATAGAAAAAATCTTCGGCAGTAAGGCTATCTTATAGGCGGTTTAAACCACTGAAACGACTAGTAAGACCCTTTACTTTGCGTCCCCTGATCACCCAGGGTTTGCCTTTGTCGTTATGTATTCTTGTTACTATATAGTTTTATATAAACCCGAACGGCATTTTATGTCAAGCAAAAATATAATAAAATTTACCAGTCGTGCATGATTCTGCAAGAAACTCCTTTGATGACGCTTATAAAGGCAGATTAATCCATTCTCTCAAAGTAGCGACAGACAAAGTAGTTTGACACTTCTGGCACATTATGATATTATCAGAAAAACAAATTACCTTGTTAATAGATTTTCAATCGCTTTCATATTTCTAATAATGGAGAGATTTTGCATTGGTAAAGGAAAAAAAAGTTGTTGTCGGTTCCAGGGGTAGTAAACTCGCGCTTACCCAGACTAATTGGGTCATATCAGAGCTCAAAAGACTACATCCTGGATTTGAATTTCACATCGAAAAAATATCGACAAAGGGTGACAAAATTACCGATGCACCCTTGTCGCGTTTAGGCGGGACTGGTTTGTTTACGAAGGAACTGGAGATGGCTTTAATCAAAGGAAAGATTGATATTGCCGTTCACAGCGCTAAAGATGTGCCAACAGAGTTGCATGAAGGATTAACCATTGGCGCCACGCCCAAACGAGAGGACCCCCATGATGCCCTTATCAGTAACAATCACGCCAACCTGGAAAAACTACCTGATGATGCGCGTATTGGCACAAGCAGTCTCCGCAGAAAGGCACAGTTACTGGCTTTCAGGCCTGATTTCAAAATTTTAGACCTGCGAGGCAATTTAGATACCAGACTCAAAAAACTGGAGACAGACGATCTGGATGCCATTGTCGTTGCCTACGCCGGGTTACGCAGAATGGGTTACACGGGTACAATCAGCCAGATCATACCATTCGATATTATGTTATCCGCTGTAGGACAAGGATCGCTTTGTATCGAAATACGTGACAATGACGCCCGAATTCATGACATTGTTTCAAGTATTAACGACGTGCAGACCAGGATTGCAGTAGAAGCGGAACGGACTTTATTAGCAAAACTTCAGGGTGGATGCCAGGTGCCTATTGGAGCATATGCACAGACGCAAGGTAACGAAGTACAGCTTGAAGCAATCATTTGCAGCATAGAGGGTGACCACACAATACGGGATAAACACAGCGGTCCTCTCAGCAAGGCTGCAAAGGTAGGAGATGAGCTTGCCGAGAGGATGCTGGAAAACGGCGGCAGAAAAATTCTTCATGAGATACGTCAGGAATTCCAAGCGCGTATTGACAATACATAAAAATTCTCCCTTTTTAACCAGAACTTCGTCGACTTACCCCCTCTGTTTCCCCCCGTAAACGGGGAGATTATGGGGGATGTTTGAAATTCTTTAACATCAGGGTAAAGACAAAACACCCGCCATTTATTCAAACCGGTATTGATAAGTTCACAACGAAAGAAGCCCATGATGAATAACATCATGGGCTTCTTCATTATGAACTGAGCATGACTTTTCGTAAAAGACCAGAGTCTGCTATTTTGTCAGAGAAACTTTCTCGATACGTCCTTCCCGGCGTAATCTGGCTGCTTCTCCATGGATTTTAGTCAATTCCATCATCATAGGAGCCTGACCCCACCACCAGGAAACATCCTGCTGGACGTGAGCGGTACCCTTATATCCCTGTAGCTTATACCAGAACCATAATCTATTATACATATTCTCAATCGTAGAGGGATTATTCTGCTGTTGCAAGAACATACCATAAACACCGAGAATCGGTCCGACAACGGGGAATTTTCCTTTTAACGTCTTAAAGGCGTTATAAACCGGTTCGCCAAGGAATGCGGGGCTGAGTTGCGCCACAATCCCATCGCTGAGCGGATATGGATCTTTTTCCTCCCAACCGGGATACAGGAGACCATCCGCAATGAGGTCGTCTATAACCTTATGCGCCTCGTCTGCCAGCTTATGTGCCTGGAACATGAATTCATCCAGTGATTTCAAATAGGTGTCGGCAAAACGATCGCTGTGGCACTTTGCACAAACTTCTAACCAATATGACCTCTTGGCGATATTTTCTTCTGAATAAATATCGATCTTGTCTCCTATGATATTAATCCCGTACGGATAATCTTTGAGTGATGATTTGTATTCAATATTTTTTGGCGGTATCGTACCCATACGCCAGATACCCTTCATCACGGGGTTATGGATAAACCTGCCATGCTTCTCGTACATATGACAGTATTGACATGTCGGCGTACGATAATCCTTACCCGGCCTTACATCAGCTAAAGGCCTGGTAAAATCAAAATGTTCTTCCTCCTGATGATAGATTACACCGTGCTTCGATTCGCCATACGATTCAGCGTCCGGATGATCAGGTCCCATATGACAGGTAATGCAGGCCTCCGGTTGCCTTCCTTCGGCAGCGCTAAATTTATGCCGGGTATGGCATACATCACATTTTTCTGCACCCGAGTGGCACAAGTCACAACCGTGTTGCCCATATAAATAACCCCTCCGGGCAGCTTCGGCATACCATGGCACAATCGTATTCGCCTCCCATGATTGGACATGATTGGGACGGCCCACTTCCCGTTCCCTTAAGAAATCATCAAATTGAGGTCTGTGACATTCCCCGCATACATCACCGGTTGGCATCCGGATCAGCTTCTTTTTCGAGTCAACATGACAGTCGAAACAGTGAACCTCATTTAAAATCCTGTTCGTACGCTTCTCAATTTCGGCTGTTCTTGCAGACAAGTATGGGGTGCTTTTGGGATTTTTATGCCCCGAACTCCTCCAGTCCTGCACCACGCCAGGGGTCGCCTCCTCATGGCATACTACGCACAAATCCCTTCTCTCTTTTTCAATGAAGATGGTATGATCGAGATTCTTCATGGGTTCATAATGCCTAAGAGGTTGCCAGTACATATCCAACATCTGCGGCTTAAAATAGTCCTTAAAAGGGCCTGAACCCTCCCTCAATCCAACATTATCTTTATAAACCGCCTTATACCAATCTGGCGTTCCTTCGTACAAATCCGGTGGCGTTTCCTTCTTGGGTGGCGGTTCTGCCGCCCATGCCACAGAAGTAAACGCCATCACCGCAGATAAACACAAACCTAACCCTAATTTTTTCATTTCTTTCACCTCCATAGGTATTAGAACATAATTCAGACGCTATTTATGGGTATTTTCTTCTGGTTTAATGAGTGACATTACATAATACGTTAAACACCATCTTTCCTCGTCGCTAAGCTCTTTGGCGAACGACGGCATGGGGGTGCCGTTTAACCCCGTAGTAAATCTAAGATAAACATCCTGGGGTGTGCTACCTCCCTTAAACTTTCCCGTGGTAAAATCAAAGGGCTTTATAGGGAATCCAAAATCGTCCTCCTGCTCAGCCGCGCTGGGGCCATCTCCATGTCCTTCGATGCCATGGCACTTCCAGCATTCCAGTTTCTCTTCATAAATCTTTTTCCCCATTGCAACACATTTTTCCGTAGGTCTGACCATCAAACCAACCTCTACCGGTGGGTCAGGTTTCCTGACTTCAAACGCCTCAGAAAAACTCTTCAGGACAGGAATCACCGACAGTCGCTGCTCCTCCGTTAAGACATCCCAGGGGATCATGGTAGAGTTTGGAACACCAAAGGAAATGGTCCTGTAAATATCTTCATCTGTAGGAAGTGAACCACTCGGGGTCGTTCTAAATTTATACGCGCCTCTCGTAAAATCGCGTGGCTTGGGAAGCATCGACCTTGCCAGTGGTCCGTCTCCTTTACCCTCCTCTCCATGACAGGGGCTGCAATATTTTTTGTAAGTATCCTTGCCCAACTCGGTAACCTCTGTTGGTACATTTAATCCGGCTCTAACATCCACCGGCGCAATACCCAACATTAGCGCAGTGCTTACTACCGTCGTTGCACACCATAAACCAACCTTATTCGATAAAACTTTAGGTTTCATAATTATGCCCATCCTCCTTTCCGGTTACGATTTTCTTAACTACGTCACTTCGTCTAAACAATACAAGTTTTTGCTCCTCTTCCCCTTCTTAAGAATAAACAAACTCTATAGTCGTAATTTCATTCGGATGAATCGTTACCTCCTTTTCTAAATTTCCCAAATCTTCATGCCATACCTGGAATTTGTATGTTCCTGGCGGGATATCACAAATTTCAAAATATCCGTTTCTGTCCGTTGTATCAAAGTACGGATTATCAAGGACGACAATCCATGCATACGTTTTTTTATGAATGTCGCAAGTCAGTTTAATAATTTCGGGATAATCGAACATTTTTGCTATCCTTTGTTTGTAGGTGGTCCCAAAATTAAATGGCTGGTTTTTTATGGTTCTGGTATGAATGGTATGCAACTCTTCATCCCCATTTAAGATGTCAATCGTAGTCCCTGCAAGAATTGCAGTAACGCGTGGAATAAAGGTGTTTCTCTGCTGGTCTATAATCGGGTGGACGGTCGGTATTACCCGTTTTTTGCCTGCAGTGATATCGATGATTGAAACGACAGCAAGTTTGAGTCCGTTGTTAAGCTTGCTGACAATGAGTTTTTCGGAAGCCGTCTTAGATGGTTCGGTTAATTCCCAATCACGATAGAGATTCAATGTTGTCACTGATAAATCACCCATGTATTTAACGTTGCCAACAACAGTGCCGCCATCGGTGACCTCTATCTCGGTATAAACCTTTTCCGCCCTTATATCCTTTGAAGATATTGCATCCCAGCCGAAAATTACACACAAGACACTAAGAAAAAGTAACTGTTTCATATAAATTAGCATGTTTTTTTCAATCCGAATAATAATGACCACAATACTGACAAAAATCGTTCCTACACGCAACAAAAATATAAAAAACTTAAAATATCTTCTAAGTAGCAAATTTCAGTGATACTTAAATCTTTATATGATGATGTGCTATTAGCCGAAGACGTCATTCGTACAGTTTCATGGATGAAATGATGTTTTCATAATATAATTCCTTTTGTCAAAACATAAGCTCTAAACACAAGAAGAGATATGCTTATTTACCCAAGAGGCGCCGGAGCGGACTATCCGTCACAGCAAACGTCCCTTTATCCACATTCTTCCCATCGGCAAAGGCGAGATAACTATACTTCCCGTAGTGTGGAATCTTGAATCCCACACTTTTAATTGCATCTGAACTCAGACCCGTAAACAAGACCACACCTTTTTTCATATTCTTAACGTTTTTAAAAGTTACGAGCAGGGCGTTGCCTCTGTCCTTGTATGTTACTTTATTCGCTATAAACCCTCCCTCTTCCAGGGAAAAATTAGTTGGTAAATTTTTAATAAATACTTTAGTAAGTCTATTCTCCTTCAATCCTCCAAGAATAAACAGACTTTTTTGTGTTAATTCTTCTTCAGTGACCTCCGTATCTGCCTTTACAACCCCCTTGTTATCCGCCAGAGTTTTTGCGAGCATTTTGTATGCCTCCCGCAAAGTATCTTCGCCACCTGTTGGATACACAATGACCTTATCATCGTCCCCCAATACCAGGTCTACGGTAGATGGGATTTCTTCACTATGGAGGCGACGAAAGATATTACAATGAGGATCTATAGCAACATGCCTGGGTTGAGATTTTGTCCGGATGGTAACGAGATGAGACCTCTCTGTTAACTCCGCAGTGGTGCAGAATTTTTCGTCTTCCAGTTCCAAATTTACCGGCAGGAAGAGCCGGTACGGTTTACCCTTCCCCAATAATGTTTGAGGGTACGATTGGAAGACCTCTACTTTGGTCAGCCAACCATCATCGACCTTTTCCACCCTTGTTTCACCTAATTCAATAAAGGGAGCGCCCTCACGGCTAATCCACTGTTCAAAGAACCATGATAAATCCATCTTACAGGTATCTTCGAATATGCGCTGGATATCCTTCCAGCCGGCACGTTGCCAAATATTGTCCTGGTAAAATCTCCTCAATGATTGGTAAAACAAATCATCCCCAACCATCCGCCTCAACATATGGAATACCATTGCCGTCTTACCGTATCCGATGGCCTGAGTCACCCGGTCTTTTCTACCGACAAAGCTTTTTAAGGGAAAATCGTTTTGCCCGGTTACATAATTTGTATATTTTCTGCAAATATCCCTGCGATAGTCCTCGGCGAAAGCAGCGTCTTTGAGTTCTTTATAATAATAATCTGCCAAGTAGACGGTCAGCCCTTCACACCAGTTCCCCTGAGATTCATCCACAAAGACCGAATTGCCCCACCAGTTATGCAATATCTCATGACCCAGCGAGGTATCCACGATAAAGGGTAATTTTACGACCGTGCTCCCCAACAGGGTAAAAGAAGGCATGCCGTACCCCGTCTGGAAAAAATTTTCGACGATAGCGAATTTTCCGTAGGGGTAGTTTCCCAAAAGTTTCTGGTACATATCCAGATAACGTTTTGTTGCATTTAAGTAGGTTTCTACCAGACCTTGTTCCTCCGGGAAGAAATAGGCGTAAATATCAATCCCATTATGCTTCATACTCGTTACTTTATACCTCCCGGCTACCAGATGGCAATCCTCAGACACGTTCTTTTCTTCCCATGTGGTATACATCTTACCAGCCATCGATTTCTTATTTATCAGCGTACCCTGCGTTACCGCCTCATATCCTTCGGGCGTAATTGCGGTCACCCGAAAAGTTGCCAGGGAATCCGGTATATCAGGATACCATGCACATGCAGGACTCAGGTAGACCCCTTCTTCGCCGATAGTGCCGGTAGTTTCCCCCACGTCCTCCTTATCCGGTGAACCCGGCATTTCAAAAAGATAGCCTTCATAGGCAATATCCAGAACCAGGCTATCCGATTCCCTCAAATCCGGTGGTATTGAAATCTCCAAACGCTGTTTGTCTCCACTCGGTGTAGTCGTGACGCCAACCTCTCTACTTGAGACGCTAACTGATACTACCCGAAATGACTTATTAATAAAACACGAAAATTTTTCAGCATTCCTGCATGACACCAGCATGTGGTCGAGGGCATTTAGTGTATGTTCTTTAAGATGGAGTTCAACTTCAAGGTCGTGGCCAATAATCCTGTTCTCCTTTGCCTCCACAGCATACACAGTGAATAACATAGCACTAAAGAAAAATGGCAGGAATGACGCCATCATTATAGGCAATTTTTTAACGGTCACAAAGCAACTCCTCTGCAAAATATTAGGGTATTTTAAAACAGATTTCCGTATTGACATTGAGGGCCGATATTGATATCGGCGTAAAAACATATCCATATAATACCTATAAATGGGTATATTTTTACAGCAAATTCTCTGTCAATGAAACAAAAAGCAAACAGTAACAAAACATCATTGCTATGAACTCAACAATAAGGAGGACGAAATATTTGACAAAACCATAGAGTTGATAGCAAAGAATTTCAAATATGCCTGCTACATGCCCTTGCTTTATCAGGAAAGTAAAGCTGACCAGCTTGAAAAGCAGTCACAGAAAAATATGGGCAAGTTTATGAAAATCCTCCTTGTTAAGCGCCTTGAAAGCAGTTTCTTTGCATTTAAAATTCGGTGGACAGATTCCTGCGCTCGTATAGTGTTACTCTGTGAAATCTTTCTTTTTTTGCAAGTTTTTCACAACCCCCTTGATCCTTCTTTGTTGAGGGGGACTTGGTTGCGGCTATGCTGCGCCATGTTTATCTTGCATTGTTAAACTCCATCTCAAATACACGTCAGTTTACTTGCAGCCACGCGGTCAATGATAAACAAAAGCCTGCCGCTTATTGGCCGTATAAGCTGCGAGGGTAATCTCTGCGGTTGGTATTCACCCTCAAGCACTTCTTTCAATACCAAAGCCTTTGATTCACCAAAAATCAGAAAGAGAACATTTGACGCTTGATTAATCACCGGTACCGTCAAGGTAAGGCGGCATGCACCGAGCTTCTCAATGTAGTTGGCAGAGACCAAATGAACTGCATCTTCAAGCGCCGGCGTTTCTGGAAAGAGCGAAGCGGTATGCCCATCTTCCCCCATACCAAGCAAGATCAGGTCAAAACGGGGTCTCTTGCCTGTCTCTAAATGGAAAAAAGCCTTGATCGTTTGCTCGTACCCCGCAGCCGCACGACCGTGATCTTCCAACTCTGCCATCATTCGATAGATATTCTCCTCCGGAATTGGAATCTTATCCAGGAAGGACTCGCGGGCCATACGGTAATTACTATCGGGATGATCCGGCGGAACACAACGCTCATCACCCCAGAATACATACACCTTGGGCCATGGTACCTGTTCCCGGTATTGATCGCTGGCCAGCCGTTCATAAAGGCCTTTTGGGGTTGAGCCGCCAGACAACGCAACCGAGAAAAAGCCCTTCGTCCGCACTGCTTCTTCAGCCAGCCGAACGAATTCCTGCGCAGCCCTGTGGTTTAATTCATCGGGATTCGGAACAACCAGGATTTCGTGTTTGGCAGTTACTTTGGCCATATCTTCCCTTAACGCTGCATAACAGCAACCGTATAACTACCTCTTTGGGCGCCATCCAGAGAGTCTGTATACTATACAAAATTTACTTTCATAACTATTTAGCAAAGCACGTTTTCATACTCTACTAAACTATCGATGATTTTTATGCCTCCTTCCACAATTATCCATTACACTTCCTCCACTCCCGCCCATCCTTCGCCATCAAGTCGTCGGCCTCCTGCGGACCCCAGGTGCCTGCTGTATAGTTAGGAAATTTCCGATGCGGCAGCGCCTTCCAAACGTCTTGTATTGTTGACACTACGCTCCATCCCGCTTCAACCATGTCCGCGCGTTGGAACAGAGTAGCGTCTCCCAGCATGCAGTCGTAAAGCAACCTTTCATGTCCGGTGCTCGGCGTGCGGCCAAAGTAGTCCTCATACTTAAATTTCATGTCAACCGTCCCCAGTCGCACGAGTGGTCCGGGAATCTTAGCGCCAAAGTTGAGAGAGATGCCTTCATCGGGCTGAATATGGAGCACCAGTATGTTTGGTTTCAGGTGTTTTACGGTGGTTTTGCGAAATAAAACAAAGGGCGCCTGCTTGAATTGAATAGCAATCTCGGTAACCCGGCAGGAAAGGCGTTTCCCTGTGCGCAGATAAAACGGCACGTTCGCCCAGCGCCAGTTATCTATATACAGCTTCAACGCCACAAACGTTTCAGTAAAGGAGCCGGATGGAACACTTGGTTCCGCACGATAAGCAGGCACCCGCTGTCCCTTAACAGCGCCTTCGCCATATTGCCCTCTTACGGTATATCTGAGGACTTCTTCAGGGGATATGGACTGAATGGCGCGCAGGATCTTCACTTGCTCATCGCGCACGGAATCGGCATCAAAAGAGATCGGCGGTTCCATTGCCGTAAAAGTAAGCAGCTGAAAGATATGGTTCGGCACCATATCGCGCAGCGCCCCTGCTTTGTCATAATAGTCACCGCGCTCGCCCACACCAATATCCTCCGCAACCGTTATTTGCACGTGGTCAATGTAACGACGATTCCAGATGGGCTCGAAGATGCCGTTGGCTAAACGGAAAACCATGATGTTTTGCACGGTTTCCTTACCGAGATAATGGTCTATACGATAGATCTGGCTCTCACTCAGCACCTTCCTGATTTCACGATTGAGGGAGCGGGCGGATTCGATGTCGCGTCCAAACGGTTTCTCGATGATGACCCGCCGCCAGCAGCCATTTTCTTCACATGCAAGTCCGGCCTCGCCGATCTGCTGAATAATGTGTGAAAATAGGTCAGGGGCCGTTGCCAGATAATAGAGGTAATTCCCCCTGGTGTCGTGATTTTTGTCCAGTTCCAATAGCAGAGCCTGAAGCCGTTGGTAGGCATTAGGATCCTGTATATCTCCCGGCAAATAATACAGCCGCTGGACAAAACTATTCCACAAGTCGGGATCAAGTGAACTCGTGGCGAATTCTTTCATTTCTTCGCTAATCTTCTCCCGGAACTCTTCGTGACTCATTGCGCTGCGGGAAAATCCAACGACGGCAAACTCTCTGGATAATAAACGCTCACTTGCCAGATTGTAAAGTGCAGGAATAAGTTTGCGCTTGGTCAGGTCTCCGGAAGCTCCGAAGATGACCATGACGCAGGGGTCACCTGCCTTCCCAAGCGGTTCACTGACAGTACCCTTTTCTTCTGTGCGATCCATTTGCCCCCCCTTTTCAAATTGGTTCTCTGCGACTTATTAAAGAATCATTTTCTTAGTATCAAGATAGTTATCAAGCAGCAATCTGTCAAGAAAATATAAAAGTTGCTTCGACGTTTACGATAAACTTTTTCACAGACAATACTGCAATAACTCTGTTGGCAGACTATTGGTTTTTAGTTGACATAAAATATTATAAATGTTATACAAATATACCTTTTAAACAACAAATGTATGACGATAAAGGCAAACCATGGGCAACCATGGGACGCAAAGTAAAGGGTCTTTAAGCTATTTTCTGCAAGGGCAGAAAAAAAAGAAAGATAGCCTTACTGCCGAAGATGTTTTCATGAATGTCTTAGCAGTAAGGCTTTTTTGTTTTAGAGGAAATTCACAAAAAGCATCTTTTTATCATTTACATTACCTTGTTATTATCAATTGTCGAGAAACAGCAAGGGCAAGCCCGGCTATTATCAAACAAAAAAAAACAAGACCCTAACAGGAGAAAGGAGGCAGTAAGGTTATGAGAAACGCATCTTTTAGCCTTGTCCAGGTTAAGTCAACCATTTTTTTATACATTGCCGTTTTGTTTTCACTCTTTTTGTCCATTAGCGACGCAACATCAGCGGCGGTGAACCCTCAGGTATCCGGCGGAGGGTTTCATAGTCTTGCCTTGAAGCCTGAAGGTACCGTTTGGGCATGGGGTTGGAATGACTTTGGTCAATTGGGCAATGGGACCACCAGCGACAGCGCTGTCCCCGTACAGGTAAGTAATCTCAGCGATGTCGTCCTCATCGCTCGTGGACGGCACTACAGTATGGCCCTAAAATCAGACGGTACGGTCTGGACATGGGGACGAAATGACTTTGGTCAATTAGGTAACGGAACTACAACGAACAGCAGTGTCCCGGTACCGGTAAGTAATCTCAGCGGCGTCATCGCCATTGACGGTGGAGGGTATCATTGTCTCGCCCTGAAGTCAGACGGCACCGTTTTAGCATGGGGACGAAATGATTTTGGCCAATTGGGTAATGGAACTACCGTTAATAGCACTGTCCCTGTACAGGTGAGCAATCTCAGCGGTGTTGTCGCCATTACTGGTGGAGGACTTCACAGTCTGGCTCGGAAGTCAGATGGCACGATTTGGGCATGGGGACGAAATGATTCCGGCCAATTGGGTAATGGAACTACCGTTAATAGCGCTGTCCCCGTTCAGGTAAGCAATCTCAGCGGCGTCATCGCCATTGCTGGTGGAGGATTTCACAATCTGGCACTGATGTCTGATGGTACGGTACGGACATGGGGACGAAATGACTTCGGTCAATTGGGGAACGGAACTACTACGAACAGCCTTGTTCCGGTTCAGGTGAGTAATCTCACTGATGTCGTCGCTATTGACCGCGGACGTTCTCATAGTCTGGCTATGAGGTCCAATGGCACGGTATTGGCGTGGGGGAATAATTCCAATGGGCAACTTGGAAACGGAACCAACAACAACAGCACTATTCCTCTACAGGTTAGTAACCTCAGTGGCGCCGCTACTATTGCAGGTGGAGGGCATCATAGCCTGGCCACAAAGTCTGATGGTACAGCCTGGGCATGGGGAAAAAATGATTTTGGTCAATTAGGAGACGGGACTACCAGCGATAGCACTGTGCCGGTACAAGCTTCAATTGATCTATCAATTGTGGGGGGCAACATTGCAGGCCGGGTCACTGACACACAAACTAATGCCGGTATTAATGGCGCTACTGTGACACTCGACACCGGTGAAACGGCTACGACAGACACCGTAAAAGGTGTAGCGGGTGTTTACGAAATATCAAACGTATCTGCCGGACAGCATGAGATAACGGCGTCAGCGTCGAACTATGCCTCATCTTCCCAAACGGTGACGGTAGAGGAGGGAAACCCGGACAAAACGGGTAAAAACGTTTTCGTTTTTGAATTGGTATCTGTACCCGGAACACCAACACCAACGCCAACTCCAGGAACTGGCAACATTGCAGGTCGGGTCACTGACGCACAGACTGATGCCGGTATTAATGGCGCGACGGTGATGCTTGATACCGGTGAAACGACTACGACAGACACCGTAAAAGGTGTAGCGGGTGTTTACGAAATACCAAACGTGTCTGCCGGACAGCATGAGATAACGGC
>JABWAQ010000025.1 GCA_013360945.1 Candidatus Brocadia sp. | reverse complement strand
CTAATAAAACATATTGGCTGATTACGTGGGCATAGGCATAGTAGCTGAGTTTTGTGATGTCTAATGTACACTGAAAGGCGAGTGTATTCAGTCTTTCCACGTCGTTGATGGACAATTCAAACGACAATCCTTCGGTATCAATTTTTTTATTCACCATGGCATCAAAGATAAAGGTGTCGTTGGGACAGGGGGAAATACCGAGGGTTAGTTTCATACGTTAAGGCATTCCTTTATAAAAACTGCCTTTGCAAATTTTTGCTCAAGGGGAATTTTCAAAATAATTTTTTTGCGTTGTATCAGCGCTTGGCAAGATGATGAATAATCTTTAAAGCGATTTTATTGAGATTGTCGATAGCCAAAGGGATATTCCACCGGTCTTTGTTTCGGTCTTCTATATAATTTGAAATGGCCCTGATTTGAAGACAGGGGACACGTTCCATCAAACAGGCGAAAAAAAATGCCGCCCCTTCCATGCTTTCAATATCAGGCTGATATTTTTTAATAATTTTATCAATGCTGTCCTGGTAACCATGGACTTTATTGACGCTGATACCCTTTACCTTTTTCAGCGCTGGTACTCCATACGCCGAATCCTGGGTTGTGTTCAGTAATTTACCGGCATGATAGGGGAATTGATCAGGGGGTAACAGATGTAATTCCGTAGCATCTAAAAAATTTTCTTTATCCTCCGCGCCTAAATCTGCCACGACCTCTTCCATGACATTCACGGTCACACCAAGTGCAAGGTCTTTTCTGAAACTACCTGCAATTCCAAATTGTAATGCCAGATTATAGGTATTGTTTATGAGTGCCTTTCCGATGAAATAGGCCGTATGCATCAGCCCTACCCCGGTAATAAGGATGTCTATGCTCAACTGGTGGTAGTGAAGCGTCTTCATGCTAAATTCTTTTGCTTCGCTATGTCCAAGAGATAATAAGAGCGGTTTAATCTCAGGGAAGGTTGCTGCAACAACAAGTAATTTCATAAATTCTTTTCCTTATTTTATAGGAAGTAATTTGAAAAAGTCATGGCAAATATTTCTTTTTCCTGATTAGACTTGTGATTGCCTGAGATTATGGAGTCGTGGTGTCACCCATTTGACCCAGGAGAAATAAAACTAACCAAGCCCTGCCTCCAGCACCTCTTTTGTGTATAAGGAAGTATACAATCCATTAACGGTGAGAAGCTGTTCGTGTGAGCCTTTTTCGACGATCATGCCGTCTCTCATTACCACAATCATATCAAAGCCTTTGATTGCAGGTAATCTATGAGTTACGACCAGCAGGGTGCTGTCCGGAAAATTCTTTAAAATATTTTTCATAATGGTATCCTCTACCCGTGCGTCAACGGCAGAAAGGCAGTCATCAAGAATAATAATTGGGGGATTGATAGCCAGGGCTCGCGCGATGGTTATCCGTTGTTTTTGTCCACCAGACAAGTTGATTCCCCGCTCACCCAGATAACTTTCAAATTTTTGTGGAAGTTCCTGAATCTCGTTTTCGACCCCGGCTATACGGGCAAATTTTTGTGGGGTATTATCGCCACCTTCTGCTTCTGCCCTGAATAGGATATTATCTGTAATCTTTTCAGAAAACAGGAATGTGTCCTGAGGGACAAAGCCAATATGCCGCCGTAAAACCTTCACATCCATCGCATTGATATCCATGCCGTCTATAAAGATGCTCTGGTCGTTTACCGGGATGATGCGCGGAAGCATATTTACCAGAGTCGATTTTCCACTCCCTATTGGACCTACAATGGCTACACGCTGTCCTGCAAGGATTTTGAGATTTATGCCTTTTAATGCACATGCATTTTGATGATCGTATCGGAAATTTATGTCTCGAAATTCAATTTGCCCCTTTGGCTTAAATTGCAAGGTAACGTTATCTTTCGGGACGATTTCCGGCCTTTCTTCCATTACCTCATCAATCCGTTTCATAGAGGCATTTCCGCGCTGCAAAAGAGACAAACACCATCCAATGGCGGTCATAGGCCAGACCATCATGGAAATATAACGCTGAAATGCTACAAGGGTACCCAGGGTAATCGACCCATCGATAACCATCTTTCCGCCAACAAAGAGCAATATAATAATACCCATGTACGTAATATATTCGAATACGGGTCCCAGGAGGGATTGCGGGACGGCTAGTTTGAGATTTTTCTCCACAAAATCTTTACAGAGCCTCAGGAATGTCCTTTCTTCCTGTCCTGACATATTAAATGACTTTACGATACGGATACCCGATATATTTTCCTGTACCTTTTCGCTGATCCTTGAAAAGTGTTCCTGCACATCGCGGAATCGCCGGTCTATGACATCCTTAATTTTGTATGCGATGAAGGGTGTCAGTGGCATCAGCAGAAATGTATAGAAAGATAATTTTGGCGATAGATAGATGATAATCGGAGGTATCACAAAAAAATAAAATATGGCGTCGAGTCCGATTAGTAGTCCCGGTCCCACGGCCATACGGACGGCTCCGATGTCGTTGGTGGCCCTTGACATGAGATCGCCCGTCTTGTATTTTTGAAAAAATCTCTGGGATAGCGTCTCGATGTGTTCAAAGAAGGCCATGCGGAGGTCGTAATCGCACCGAAAGGACGTCCCGATAAAATTCATCCGCCAGAGGTATCGACACACTCCCTGACAGAGGCTTACCAGGAGAAATAGTCCGGAGAAGGTTATGATCTTTGTGATATTTGCCTCTTTTGAAAGGATATCAATGGCCTTTTTGATAATGAGGGGTGGGAAGATATTGATGATATCTACGGCGATCAGTGATATCATACCAAAGATAAAGTAGCGCTTATATTTTCTTACAAACACCCGGTAAATAATGCTTTTTTCCCATAGCGCCCTTATCTTTTTAAACAACATGTTCGTTACCGTTTCTTAGATTGCGAAAATTCCTGGTTTGAAAAATTTCTCGGTATTTTCTGAATTTATTGAGAAAGTATTTAATTTATCACACATACCTTGAATTGTATATAGTTAATTGTAAGTAAAAATTCATTGCATTGGCATGACGCAAATAGTGTCTTCAGAGATTTTCTGAAAAGCGTGAGTACAAGACTTGAATAAGTGAGGTTTTATGTTATAGTATAACGGAATTGCCAAAACACTTATAACGCAGCGAAGCCGCAACCAAGTCCCCCTTAACAAAGGGGGATCAAGGGGGTTGTAAAAAACTTGCAAAAAAGAAGTTTTGAAATAATACGCTAAGAGTTTAAAAGGAGAATATCATGTTCGAGGGCTCATTTGTAGCATTAGTAACGCCATTTACAAATGGACAAGTTGACTATAAAAAGCTGAAAGAACTTGTCGAATTCCATATCGGGAACGGGACAAATGGGATCGTGCCTTGTGGTACAACGGGCGAATCCGCCACGCTTTCCTTTGATGAACACGAACGGATGATTGGCGAGGTTGTTAGCACGGTCGCAGGGCGGATACGTGTCCTGGCCGGAGCAGGTTCAAATAATACCAAGGAAGCCCTGCGGTTGACCAGGCATGCCAAAGAGGTAGGGGCGGATGGGGCATTGCTCATTACACCGTACTACAACAAACCTACCCCGGAAGGACTCTATCGGCATTACAAATTGATTGCAGAAGAGGTTGATATCCCCATCGTCTTATACAACGTGCCTTCCAGGACGGGTATATCCATTTTGCCTGAAACGGTAGCGAAGCTTTCGGAGATAAAAAATATTGTTGGAATTAAAGAGGCCAGCGGAAGCATTGATCAAACAACTCAGATACTGCAACTCTGCGACATCACGGTTCTTTCCGGGGATGACTCCCTTACCCTGCCGATCATGTCGGTGGGAGGAAAGGGGGTGATATCCGTAGCGGCCAATATCGTACCGGCGGATACTGCTGCACTGACCCGTTATTGTCTGGGGGGTAATTTCGATGCAGCCAGGAAGTGTCACCACAAACTTTTCCCCTTATGCAAGGCTATGTTTATTGAGACCAATCCGATTCCGGTAAAAACTGCCATGAAGTTGCTGGGAAGAATTAATGGGGAGATGCGTTTGCCGCTTTGTGATATGACGAAGGAACACGAAAACCAATTAAAGAATACGCTGAAAAATTACGGTCTCATGTCCTGAACCGGACGAGTCAGAAGAGAAAATAAAAGGAGATATATTATGAAGGCGGTCGTTTTTTATGAAAATGGCGGAGTAGAGAAATTGGTCTACACAGATATGGAGAAACCGAAAATTTCCCCGTATGAAGTGATGGTAAAGGTAAAGGCCTGCGCTATAAATCATTTGGATATCTGGATGAGACAGGGATTGCCCGGTGTAGAGATCCCTATGCCACATATTTCAGGGAGTGACATTGCCGGGGAAATAGATGAGGTAGGTATGGAAGTCAAGAACTTCAGGCCGGGTGATAGGGTCATTATTGCCCCTGGCGTCCGCTGCAGGAAATGTGTGTATTGCATCACGAACAACGACAGCATGTGTAATAGTTTCAAGATCATGGGATTTCAGATGCAGGGAGGGTATGCAGAATTTGCCAGGGCACATGTGGACAATATTATTCCCATCTCCAATAAATATTCGTTTGAGGAATGGGCGGCCGTTCCTCTGGTCTTTTTAACGGCATGGCACATGCTGATTACGCGAGGGCAACTCAAACCAGGTGAAAATGTATTGATCCATGCGGCTGGGAGCGGCATTGGAAGCGCCGCCATCCAGATTGCCCGTCTGGCCGGCGCAAACGTGATTACCACTGCCCGGGGGAAGGAAAAATTGGAAAAGGCGAAACAATTGGGTGCTGACCAGGTTATAGACTATTCGAAAGAGAATTATGCAGAAAGGGTAAAGGGAATAACGAATAATAAAGGGGCGGACCTTATCTTTGAACATATCGGGCCTGATACCTGGGAAAAAAATCTTCAATGCCTTGCCAAGGGCGGACGGATGGTAGTGTGCGGGGCGACGAGTGGGCCGCAGGTGGCAGTGGAACTCCGGTTATTATACATGAAACAGCATGCGATTATGGGTTGTTACATGGGCAGCAAGAAGGAACTTCTGGACGTATTAAGCCTTGTGGAATTGGGAAAGTTAAGACCTGTTATTGACAGTACATTCCCCTTGAAAGATGCCTCAGCCGCACAGCAGAAGATGTTAAACAGGGAAAATTTTGGAAAGATTGTTTTAAAAATTTAAGCAATTATGACAATATCGTCCGCGTGCCTGGTAGCTTTTCCGTGAGCAGTAAACCTACGTTTATCAGGTTTTTTGTGCTCGAAACAATTCGGCTCACATAATTCAGAATCACCCTTTGCGCCAGGGAACGGATACGCTCCCTGCCTATAAAGGCGCTGCCTTTCGCATCGGATTTGGTTCGTCTTTAAGCTGGTTGTCTGCGCAAACAAGGGCAAGGCATGTAACGCCGCCTCTTGAAACAGAATTGCATCTGTTAACCCCGTAAAGGACTCATACCTGTTAGATCAAATGTTTTGCAGGCTTGCACAACCTCAACTGCCCCGCATTGTCTTCACATCGACTCCACAATGCGGCGTTCCATATAAGCAAAGAAGGGGTTATAGCGGAGACGCATCAATTGATCAACCGGGACTTCTAAAACCCCTTTTTCTCCCCGTGGTTCAGCCATTCCCAAAACGAAAGCCCCCTTCTTTTTTAAATCCTCCCTTTCGCCATAAAGGGGGTCATCAGGAGAAAATGGAACCGCCACATGTGACAGGGAATAAATCCCTCTGGGCCACTCGAGATTCAAGGGTTCCTGGGTAACAGCATCAGAACATGCAGTCCGCGTCTCGGCAACGATCCGCAAAGTGTCTGATGCCTGGTTTGTGACAAGCGTCCATGCATAAGGAAGATCGGATGCTTCTTTGAGATTGCCTAAAAAAGCGTCATGGCGGTCTTTGATAAATGATTCTAACGCAGAAAATCGATTCACATCAAAAAGGACGAGTTCGTGCCCGTTTGGTTTGAGCTGATTATACAGATGTGTCACCAGCGAAGGGGTAAGAACCGTGGAATCAACCACGGAAGAAAACGTCTGAATAGGCGGAAGTTGTTCCAGTTTTTTATTCTTCTTCAGATGGTCGATCAATTTTTGCGTCACCCGTGTCAACTGATACAGTTGATGGCCAGCAATTTTGGGAAACGAATTGTACTTGAACGGGTCATACTCCGGAGCGATGGACTCCCACGCAATTTTTTCAAAGTATGGGATAAAGCTCAGCACCCTGTGCAAACCAGAGAATGCGGCAAACCGGGTAATACCAATGGCCGGTGAGAAAAGAAATAATTTTTGTGGCTTCATCGGCGATTCGTTATTGACCATGTTCAGCGCGTAATAAACAGCGATCAACCCTCCGTTGGAATAACCGCCGAGTAAAAATGGCGCATCGGAGCCTATTACAGAACGAACATGATGCGCCGCTAAATCCGTCGCCGCCACCCAGTCCTTCCACGCAGTATTCTTCAACATTCCCGGTATTGTCCCATGTCCCGGTAACCGTGGAACCAGGACATAATACCCTTGCCGGTAAAAAATATGCGCCAGCGCTCTCATGGAGTAGGGACCGTCCGATAATCCATGTAAAAGGAGAACGCCACCTTTTGGATGCTCAGAATGGAGTTCAAAAGTCCTGTTCCAGTTCTTTTCCTGACGGTCAGGATGGCAAAATGATTCTGTGTAGTACCTGTTAAAGACATGTTGATCATTTACGGCGATCTGTTGATAAACGGACCGGCTTAAATCCGCAAAGAGCCTATCTTCCCGTTTGAGATAGTCCACAAACGTGAAGCCAGGTTCCATGTCACTGGCTTTAAATTCAGGAGACAGGCGGGCGGTATGCCAGATCTTCAAATCCGGCATGCGCCTGGCATCAAAACCGCGAATCAGGATGATCGTGAAGATAACTGCCACCAGACATCCCGTAAGCGTTATGATCCATGAGAGAATTCGTTTGCCAAATGTAATCATGTTCATATTCGTCCTCCAAAAATTAAATCTCCTGGATTGACTCTGAATAAAATTAACCCTGTCAGGGTTTTAAACCCTGACAGGGTCGACTTACGAATTTCGTACTTTCGATTTTATCTTTTCCAACTTGTTCGGGTTAAGGTAACTCCCGTTTCATCTTCATTATCGTGTGCCTTTGTCATGATAGCAATGTGCCAAGTTTCTGCAATACCTCTGCCACTACCCGATGTGGTAAGGTGCATATCCATTCTGCATCCCGAACACGCCAGTCTAAACTCTTAATCTGGTCTGCTAAAATTACTCCGCTCACGGGCAAGCCGTCAGGCATGATCACTTCAAAAGGATAACCTTTGATTTGGTTTGTAACAGGACAGAAAATGGCCAGTTTAACTTTTTCATTATACAACCCCGGTGAAAGTACCACCGCCGGGCGACGCCTGCCTGTCTTCTTGATGTTGCAGTATCTTTATTTTCCCGGGTGTAATAAATGGAAACCCAACTTTCGTTCTCTTTAATTTTTTTATTTATAGTCAGGCAAAATGAAGGTAGTGAATTAATTAAGGCTAAACCGGTTGCGCATCCGTGTGACAAATTGTTTTATCGTCTTTGCGCCTTTTTTGACAGAATCGGGGTGTTCTGCGTTTTCATAGAAGTTTTGATGCACCCCTTCTGCTATGAGTGATATGCTATTGACGCTTTCGTCTTTGAGCTCACGTGCAATCTCTGCCAGGAAGAACTTTATACCCTCATGGGTTTTCAGCGTTTTCCTGCGTTGTGTGGCAATTGCTTTAACAATCGTGACCGTTGCGCCCCAGAGTTTTTCAGATGCCTGTGATAGATCGCCCTTCTCCAGGAGTATTTCAGCGTCATGTAAGTATTTTTCGCTTAAATCCGCGTATTTTCTAATCTTTCCATTTTTCACGAAGTTTAGTATATCAGATGTAATTTGGCTTTACAACCCTCTCTCTCTTCCTTTAAGAACCCACGAAATGTACGAAAAAAGCACTAGCAATATGTTTTTAAATTTATCCAGGGCAACATGATAGATTCGCTTATGCTTAATCGTTCGCCTGAGCGTGTTCGACTGAGCTCACGCCGAAGGTTCACGACGAAGCCCACCCAACAAAACTGTTACAGAAATGTTGTTTTACCACCTCAGCGGTGATTGCCACGCCTCTTTCAAATCGTTAATATTTTCGTTAACAATGAGTTTGTTGGTTAAACCGTATATCTTAAGTAGTGGTTCCGGTGTAACCTCTCCCAACAGACCGCAAGGAATATCCTTTACTAATTTTTCAAATTGTTTCTGATGCTCAGGTCGTACTTCAACGATAAAGCGGCTGTTTGATTCGGAAAAAAGAATGGTGTCGTTCCTATTGATAGACCCTTCTGTGACAACGGTAGAAAGGTTAAGTGTCATGCCATAACCACCGGCAAATGCCATTTCTGCGGCTGCAACGACAAGACCGCCTTCTGAACAATCATGACAGGACTCTACAATTCTGCTTTTTGTTGCTTGTGATAAGGCATTCATAACTTTTTTCCCTAAGACCGCATCTGCCACAGGGACAGTGTTCCCTTTGTATCCGTGTACGTAGTAATAATGGGAACCGCCTAACTCTGTACGCGTAAGGCCAACAATATAAATCAGATTATCGGGTTCCTTGACATCCATGGATACGGCATTCCTCACATCTTCCATTATTGCAACCGCCGAAATAAGTAAAGTAGGCGGGATCACAATCGTTTCTTTGTCAGTGACGAATTCGTTATTCAGACTGTCTTTTCCAGAGATGAATGGAGTTCCATATGCTTTGGCGGTGTCATAGCATGCTTGTGCCGCCCTTACGAGACTGCCGAGACGGTCAGGTTTATTGGTGTTACCCCAGCAGAAGTTGTCTAAAAGTGCAACCTGTTCCAGATTTCCACCAACGGCAATGATCTGCCTGAGCGCCTCATCAATAGCGGATGCGGCCATGTGATACGGGTCGATGTCTCCATATCGCGGGTTCATGCCATTGGATACGATAACACCTTTTCTGGAACCCAGAACTGGAGTAACAATGCAGGCATCGCCCGGTCCGTCATTGTGTACGCCTTGAAGGGGTTTCAGGACGCTCCCGCCCTGTACCTCATGGTCGTATTGGCGTATGATCCATTCTTTACTGCAGACATTCCATGAAGAAAGTATCTTCTTTAAATCAGGCCCATAATCTTCTTTTTCGGGTAGGGCAGGTTCTTCATGGGTGGGTCTATGCCATGTGGCCTTGCGTTCTAACCTGGGTATGCCCTTGTGGAGAAAATCCATTTCTATTTCGCCGACCAATTGAGAATTGTAAAACAGGCGCAACATTTTATCGTTGGTGAATCTTCCGATGACCGTCGCCTCAACGTTTTCTGACTTAAATAATTCAAGGATCTCATGCTCTTTTTCCGGTGGGACGGCGAGTACCATCCGTTCTTGTGACTCGGAGATCCATATCTCAGTATAGGAAAGACCTACGTATTTAAGGGGTACCTTCTCCAGATGAACGTGCGCCCCCAAGTCTTGCCCCATTTCACCTACTGCGGAGGATAGACCTCCTGCTCCACAATCGGTGATGCAATTGTACAGCCCCAGGTCACGGGCTTGCAAAAGGGTGTCCAGCAACATTTTTTGCGTTATTGCATTGCCGATCTGCACAGCGCCACCCGACATCTGTTCGGAATGCTCATGTAACTCTGCAGAAGAAAACGTGGCGCCATGGATGCCGTCGCGTCCCGTTCTGCCACCGGCGACAACAATGAGGTCGTCAGGATGGGCCTCTTTTTGACACTTATCTTTTGGTATGAGGCCTACCGTTCCACAAAAAACCAAAGGATTACCAATATATCTTTCATCAAAAAAGATAGCGCCATTGACCGTGGGGATGCCCATGCGGTTGCCGTAATCTCGTACGCCTGCAACAACGCCCTTAAAGATCCTTTTTGGATGTAAAACACCTTTGGGAATTTTATCTAAGGGTGTGTCTGGAAGGCCAAAACAGAATACATCGGTATTAAGGATGGGTTTCCCACCTAATCCAGTGCCCATGATATCCCGGACAACACCCCCGACGCCTGTATTGGCGCCTCCATAAGGTTCGATGGCGGATGGGTGGTTGTGGGTCTCTACCTTAAAACAAATATTGTTATAATCATCAAACTGAACAATGCCTGCGTTGTCTTTAAATACAGAGATACACCAGGGCTTGTTGAGTTCACTGGTGACTTTCATAATAGTGTTTTTTAATAGGTTGTCGATTTTGTTCCCGTTGAAATCAATAATACCTTTAAAGGTTTTGTGGACACAGTGTTCAGACCATGTCTGTGCAATGGTTTCGAGTTCGATGTCGGCAGGTTCCCGATTAATAGATTTGTAATATTTCTGGATAGATTGCATCTCCGGTAAATTCAAGGATAACTGACCACGGATACTTATTTCTTCCAATTGTTTACTGTCTGCATGTAATAACGGTACGGTCTGCTTTTTAAGGGTATACTGAATATTGCCAAGCTCGTAATTGGGGGTTTCGGGATAAATAAAGACATCTTCTATCTTGGTGTTTGCCAGGACCTTGGTTGCTATGCTGCGGATTGCCTCATTTGATATATTTCCATCAATTACATACTTTTGAGCGGTTTTAACACCATCTATGAGTATCCCCATATCACGAACTGCCCTTAATACTGATTGTTCAACGGGGTCCATGACGCCTGGTTTACGGCTGATTTCCACAATATGCAGGGGCGAAAAGCCGTTCTCCCCTGTCTTGGTAAATATGGCAGGATTGCATTCATAGTCCTGGGCAATGGCGTCCGCCAGGAGTTTTTGAGCAATAGTGTCCTGATTGTTTTTGCTTACATTTCCAAAAATGATATAGACATGGCGGACCCTGACATTTGTTACCCCAGAGAAACCGAATGTCTCAATTTCAGACCGTATATTGTCTCCGAAGGGATCGGAGAATTCTTTCTTAAAAAACACTTCGATTCTTGAATACATAGAACTTACTTGTTTATGCCTTTTGTTGTTGTGTTATTGCGAAATACGTTATCCCGTGACACCTTTGCCTTTTTTAATCTATCAAGTAGCGTCATATTGTCATTCCTTACGAGATCATTTTTAAACCCGGCAAGCTCAACCATAAATTGGTCGATCGATTTTATAACATTTTCGCGATTTTGATCAAAAATATCTACCCATAGCTCCGGGTCACCGGATGCGATCCTTGTAGTGTCCCGTAATCCACTAGCACCATAAGTGAGGTGCTCCTGTTTGATTGAATTTATCAAACAGGAAGCGATCAGATGGGGCAGATGACTCACAAAAGCAAGCATTTCATCATGCTGTTCCGGGTTCAAATAAATAATGTTGGCTCCCAAAAATTGCCACAAGGAAGAAACCGTTTCCAACCCCATTGAATTCTTGTTGAAAGGCGTTATGATGCAGTTGCAACCTTCAAAAAGGTCCGGTGAAGCGAACTCAACGCCTCTTTGCTCCGATCCTGCAATAGGATGAGCGCCAACAAATGCAATGTCTTTTCTCATATGATGAGTTATTTGTTGAACGATGTAGCTTTTTGTACTGCCTACATCGGTGAGGATGGCTTTACTTTTCATGAATGGGATAACTTTTCTGGCAGAGTTGACAATCTTGTTTACCGCTGTAGCGAGTATGACAATATCCGCATTTTTCACCGCCTCCTCAGGATTTAGGATTCCGATATCAATGGCATGCACCTTCAAGGCATTTTCTATGGATGAAGCCCGGTGACCCACACCAATGACGGTTTTTACCAAATTTCTTTTTTTTAGCCCCAGGCCTATAGAGCCACCAATAAGTCCCGGTCCAATGATACAGACGGTTCCGAAATGCATTGAAATCATTATCAATATGAAATTTATGGATAAATAAAGGACATCAAATGTTACCTATCAGGCTTCTTTTTGTCAATATCTTTAAGCAGTTTTTAAACGAACTGTTTGTTGACCAGGAAACAGAAAATTATGAAACGTTAAAATCGCAAGAAGGGGAAATTTGGCGCTGGCTACGCTGCGCTATGATCTATTTTAAACCACATTTCGTAAAGAGGAATGAATATATAGGCCCCAAAGCTCAGAATGAGGAGAATGTTGGAGATGGTAAAGGTAATTACAAAATGAGGGGATACGTATCTGATAAGCCATGGGGCTGCCAGGTTCAATATGATCCCCATAAATGAAACACTATAGATCGTAATCTTTAACCCTTCCCGGGTATGGGTCATAGCCAGAATACGGGAGAGAATAAACACAACGACAGGGATTGAAAAAATATGGGTGTGGGTAACCTCTAGTAGCTCCCGATAGGACTTCGGGAAAAACAGGCCTTCTTCCAGTTTGGCCCTGTTTTCCTCGGCCGATAGAGGTGTATCAAGTTCTTCCTCTTTATCACCACAGTAGTAACGTATGGTTTTTTGGGATGAAAAACCTGTTCTCTCGTAATAATTCAGGAAACCAAGGCCAATAGCAACAAACATTATGGATAAGAAAAAGGTAAAAAAAATCTTATTGCTCGCTGGAAGTGACCACATGCCAGTTGACATTGTCTTCTCCTTTACCATCGGTTTTCCTGAATTTGTTTGCGAAACCCTTCGTCATGTCAATCATTATTTTCCCGTCCTTTCCCTCATATGCAATCATGGCATCGGCATCGGGAATTCTTTTAATAAATTCCAGGCCTTTCCCCGGTCCCAGGACAAAAACGCTGGTCGATAGTGCATCAACCTCTGTACCCGTAGAGGCTATAATCGTTGTTGCAATGGTACCGCTTACCGGCCTTCCCGTCCGGGGGTTTATAATGTGGGAATACCGTTTTCCATTGATCCCAAAAAAGCGTTCGTAATCTCCCGATGTGGCCGTTGCTTCATCTTTAAGTTCCAGATAGCCCAGAATTTCATCTTTATTTCGTGGGTGTTGTATGCCGATCTTCCATGCATTTTTACCAGCGGCTGCGCCCAGTACGTAAATATTTCCACCAAGATTAATACATGCATTGCTTATATTAAATTTTTTTATGATTTCCAGCGCCCTGTCTACCGCATATCCTTTTCCAATAGCGCCCAGATCAATTTGGGTCTGGGGACTTTTAAAAAATACGGTGCAGGATTTTTTCGTGTTGTTATTTTTGTCTATTACAATGTTCTTGTAAGAGACAGCGGGTAAAAGTCTTTCTATCTCTTTATCGGACGGGATATGCCCTTTTTCGTTAAAAAACCCCCATAGGGCAACAACAGGTGAAACAGTAATATCAAAGGCGCCACCGCTTAGTTCACTATAATATTGCGATTGCTCAATCACATCAAGGAGTTCTCCCTGGCAGGAAACGGGTGATTTTGCTGCCTTTTTATTTAATTGAGAAAGTTCACTGTCCTTTTTGTAATTACTCATGATGCGGTCCATGCGTTCCATTTCATTCAACGCCTCTTCAATCGCCTTGCCTGCCGTTTTCTCATCATCTGAATATATTGATACTTCAGCAAAGGTACCCATGATCATGCGCGTCTGTTTTAACAATTTTTCATCAGAAGATACATTCCCCCGATGACTGTTTGATTTTTCGTTTTGTCCGGGGTTTCCTTTTGTTTTTTGAATATCGACTCCATGATCTTTTGTGTTTGGCGATTTGTTTGAGGTGCTGATGGATTTTTCTCTTTCAAGTGTTACCGCATTCCCAGGCGACAATTTAATATTATTCGTGCCTCTCTTTCCGTTGAGGTAATATTCGTTAATGACGGCAAGTATTTTTTTCACCCCTGCACACATATACTGCACGGACATCGTGGCACCAGTGACGTTAATTATGTCTTTATTTATATGGATTGGATTTTTAAATGACTTTCCAATAAATTGATAAAGGAAGCGTTTTCTGGCAATCTCTCCACCGCGGCTTTCACGGTAAACGAGGACGGCTATGGTGCTAATTTTTCCGTCAGGAGCTACTCCTACAATGAAGGTAAACGGATGAAACTTGCCGATCTCCTCCGTAATAATTGCGTATCCCTGGACAACACCTTTCTCTTTCCCAATATAAACCCTGAATCCATCTTCATAAAGCCTTCTGCTAAGAAGTTTTTCAAGATGGCTCTTTTCTTCAGGAGTCATGAGAAATTCATCGGTCACAATTTCTTCGCATTCAGGAAAAACAAGGTTAAGCGCCTGTTCTTCGGTTAAGTAAGTCTGGAGTTGAAAATTATCGGCCGGCTCCGTTTCTGTTTGTGCCCTTCCGGTATTTGAAATGGCTGAAATCGAGATACACGCTAGAATAAGTAGTGCAGTTAGAAAGGGTATTCGTTTTTGTGTCATAAGAAATTTTATTGATTGAGTATGTCTTCCAGGTTTTTCAAAAATGTTTGTTCAATGGTACCATCCGAAGGGATACGATCCCACCGGTATGCCCGGCTGCCACCAGGCGCCTTTTCTTGAACCTGGGTATTTACGGAAACATAGGTTTTATCTTGTTCCTCGGTTACCTTGATTAGTAGCCGATAACGCTCCTGCCAATGTCCCTCCAGAAGCAGCCCTGTAGTCTTTTTTGTTGACCAACCCTTAACCCACTGAGTTTTTAAGAATCCGTGTTCTTTGTCCTTTATTTCAACCGGGATTCCTTCCACCGCTTGAATTACTCCATTCCATACGGTGTTTACATCTCTATCGAAATATCGTGAAACGGCGGCCATGTTCCTCAACCCCCAACTCCCCGAACCACATCCGGTAAAACCGGTGGTAATGAGGGCGATTGATAATAACATTAACATAACATAGCATACCGTATTTGATAATCTTTTGCGGTTCATAAGAGTAAAAATATTAACAGAAATAATGCCCTTTTACAAACACTTTGTTTAACTATAAATTCTGCCAAATAGAACATAGTATTATTTTTAATTTAAAAAAATACAAATGTAGAATACAATACTAAACGGGTGATCATATTCAACCCACCCGTTTGTGTTAGTAAGAAAAGATTTAAGTTATTCTCAATAATGGATTCTCAATAACAAGGAGTGACAAAATGAAAATGCTGCTGAAAATGTTTATGTTTGGAATAATGCTACTCTTACAAGGACGGGGTTTATGGGCTGGTATTCTTGATGATGTCATGAAGGGAAAGGCCACAGTTATTGACTTAACCTATCCCCTGAATGGGAAAAATGCCTACTGGCCGGTCGGTAACTATGCCTCATTTAAGTATGAGGTCATTGCAAATATTAAAAAGGACATGGTATTCTCAGGCAGGTACAGTACCCCAGAACACCTGGGAACGCACATCGATGCCCCCAACCATTTTGTGCTAAACCAACCGTCGGTAGATCAAATCCCTTTTGAACAACTGATCGGCCCCGCCGTCATTATAGACGTGACAGACAAGACGGAGAAAGACGCCGATTATGCTCTTTCTCTGTCAGACGTCCTCGTATGGGAAAAGACACATGGGCAGATATCTGAAGGGTCGATTGTGTTATTAAACACCGGATGGAGCAAGCGGTGGCAGAATTTCGAAGATTATAAAAACATGGACATGAATGGACGCATGCACTTTCCTGGTTATTCAAAAGAAGCAGCCGTCCACCTGGTAGAAAAGAGACATATCAAGGGTATTGGTATCGATACCCTCAGTGGTGATTGTGGCATTTGCTCAGACTTTCCAGTCCATCATGTTATAAATAGTGCGGGAAAATTCATCCTCGAAAATGTAGCCAATCTTGATAAGTTACCCCCCAAAGGAGCCACACTTATCATAGCGCCCATCAAGATTGAGGGTGGATCCGGTGGACAGTGCCGCATCTGGGCTCTCATGCCAAAGTAAGCAGTTCATTAACAGCGTATTGCTGGTGTTTTTGGTAATAAATCACAATTTACGATTTGATTCTCACTTATAAATCGCAAATTGCAAATCTAAAATATTTTTATTCTGATTTAACCTGCTTCTGACTGAACGTGCAGACCAATCATTTCTTTGATGTGATTCAGGAAAAGCTTGTTTGGCGGGTAGTTATCCTGAAGTGGACTTATGATATGGACAGGGGCGTAACAACCAATCTGATGTAACCTTTCCTGTGTTTTCACGACATCGTTTGCATTGTCGTCTTCATATCTGTTAATTACTGCCAGGTCGATCTTGGAAACAATTTGTCTCGTCGAACGCTTGATCTTTGTTTCTCTGGGTGTGGCGACAAGGATGCTGAGGTCGGCATCGTATGCGTGCAAGAAGCTATTGCCTTCTACAATGATTGAATCGTTTTTGTCAAAGTACGTTAATGCCTCTTCAATGCCCATTTTCAAATATTTGGAATGGGCTTGAAGCCAGACGACCTTTTGGGCGCCGGCGTTTTTAAACAAAGCAGTATCTTTACCAGATTGATTAATCCGAACTGGGTCAACAGTAATTATGTACGGACGTTCCATGGTCTCACAGACATCGCAGTCGGAGTGTCTGGGGCAATTACCTTCATGCTTTGTCGTGATTTTTAAAGCAGAAAAATCTTCCAGATGTTTCAGCAAATACCGTACAACGGTCGTTTTCCCTACGCCGCTGGCTGTACCGGTAATGGATATAATTCTCATAATATCTAATTTGTTTATGAATCAACACGGATAAAAAATGCCGTTATTTGCAAGATATAAAATATAGTATTGCCTTATAAGCACTTCTTATTGTGTAAGTTTTTTACCTCTCTTTCATCATTCTGCTTGGCTCATGCCAATAGTTCATGATGAAGTCCCCACCTTGCAAAAAAGGAAAAACAAGTGTGGTTAATCGATTGCGGTTGAGCCATGATACATAACGCAGCACAGTCGCAACTCAAAAAAGTTCAACCACGAAGAACACAAAGTTTTACACAAAGATCACAAAAAAACCTTACAAAAAAAGAAGTTTTTATAAAACAATATTATAATGCAAGTATACTATTTTCTTCCAATTCCCACAACACCTTTTACCTTTTTTTCATTATCGGGAAACGGTGCGCCAGACCAGGCAACCCTTATCTTTTCGCCTTTATTGGTAACGCAAGTTAGCGGATAGTTGGAAACATACCCTTCCTTTAGCATTTTTTCCAAATCCGTTCCTTTGAAAAAGTTTTTCTTTTCATCAAAGATACTATCGATGGATTTTCCAAAGAGATCTTCTTTCTTATAACCCAGAAGTTTTACAGCAGCGTTGTTAATAGTACGAATATTGGCATGCTCGTCCGTAGTAACAATAATGTCCGGGACGGCATCTATAATGGTATTTGCAACGTCTCTTTCTTTGATAAGTGCGGCATTTTCATCAAGCATTTGTTGACGCAAGTCCTGAAGGCGTTTCAATAACTTATCAGTATTGATCTCAAGGTGGTATTTTTCATACCCTCGCCGGATGGTGTGGATAATAGTATCAGGATCGATAGGTTTTGTAATATAATCGTAGGCCCCGTGCCGGAATGCTTCGATGGCCGATTCTATGCTGGGTCGTGCCGTCATGACGATAACCAGTGTCTTGATGTCCTGCTTTTTGATGTTGTTCAGGAGTTCAATGCCGTCCATGACCGGCATATGAAGGTCTGTAATTACAATGTCAAAGTTTTTCTGCTTGAACCTTTCAAGTGCCTCCTGTCCGTTTTGTGCGATTTCTGCATGATACCCCTCATCTCCCAATACACTTTCGGAGAGAAACAAGGCCGATTGCATATCGTCAACTATGAGTATCCTGGGAGGTTTTTCAGGAATTTTAAATTCTCTGGACAATTTTCGCGACTCCAGGGCACGTTGAATGCAATCACAGACCTCGTCTGGGTCAAGGGGTTTTGTAATATAATCAAAGGCGTTGTATCCACTTGCCTCACGAATGGTTTCAATGCTTGGATACCCCGTTATGATAATAACGATCATATTCGGCATGCGTTCCTTTGCTTCCTTGAGCACCTGCATTCCATCTTTTTTGGGCATGCGAATGTCGGTAATAAGTATATCAAAAGGTTCTCCCCTGAGAATCTTCTCAAGCCCCTCACTGGCATTCGTTACCGCCTCCACCTGGTATCCTGCATCGGTCAGGGTGTCCTTGAGCAAACTGCATATAACTTCCTCGTCGTCAATGACTAAGATTCTTTCTCCTGCCATGGCTAATCCTCCCATTTAATCATACACACCGTTATAAATACTTCTTATTTTGTAAGTTTTTTAACAATCATTCGCCTGCTTATCTCTGTTGTAATAGTTAGCAGTTGATAGTTGAGAGGCGGCAAGGGAAATTTGCCACCTATTGCCCGCTGTTTACAGCGCTCTGTTTACAGGGTAAGGTTATCGTAAAGGTTGCCCCTTTTCCTGCTTCACTTTTTACATCAATTCTCCCGTGATGATCCTGTAATATTCTGTAAATCATGTATAAACCCAGACCAGTCCCTTTTCCTGGTTCACGAGTAGTAAAGAACGGTTCGAATATCTTGGATAAATTTTCTTTCGTAATACCCTCTCCCGTATCGGTAAATTCTATTTCCACAGCAGAGGAATTAATGTTTCTTGTAATGATCGTCAGTCTGCCTCCCTGCTGCATGGCTTGTATTGCATTGATAATAATGTCAGTAAAAACTTGTTGTATTTGCGTATGATTCGCACGGATGGTAGGGATACGGGGATCTAAAACCTTGTTCAATTCAATATTCTGTGACGATAACTGATTGCCAAAAAGTATGAGTGATTCCTTGATTACCTCATTGACATTTACGTCCATACTCATTGTTTCAGACGTGCGAGAAAATTTCAGGAGACCATCAATAATTTTTTTACAACGTAACGCCGAATCGACGATTAATTTTATTTCTCTTGGAAAAGATTCAAAGGCTGGGATTTTTTTGAGTTCTTCATCCCCGGCCTTGTTCATGAGTCTTTTAGCATATCCCAAAACACCACTTAATGGATTGTTGATTTCATGCGCAATACCTGCCGCCAATTGACCAATACCGGCAAGTTTTCCCGCCTGGACGAGTTGTGCCTGGGTTCTCTTAAATTCTGTAATATCCTTGCTGATTCCAACCGTTCCAATCATATTTCCGGATGAGTCTTTGAGCTGTGATAGAGTAAGGCTAATATCTATCGTCTTTTGTTGTTTTGTTACAAACTGTGTTTCATGGTTGGATATCTTTCCTTCCTGCTTGACTTTTTCAAGGAGAAAGGCGCAATGGCCGGGGTTGGTAAAATATTGAGACAGTGGCTTTCCAACCGTCTCGTTTTGAGCGTATCCAAGTATCTCTTCTGCGCCCCTGTTAAATTCTACCACATTATTTTCCGTATCTGTGGTGATAATCACATCGGCGGAGTTATCCAGAATATTATGTAAGTAATCTGTTGTCCTCCTGAGTTCATTATTCTTGAGTTCCAGTTGCTCCCGTGTCTTTGCCTTCTTGATAGCAATGGATGCCTGAGTGGCAAGGAGTTCTAAAATTGAAATATCTCTTTGAGTAAAGGAACGGGGTTTATAATCATCAACATAAAGGATACCCACAATCTTGTCTTCGGTAGATAATGGAGTTGCTACCAGAGAGCGAATACCTTCTGCGAGAATAACCCGCGTATCCATGGACGATTCCTGACAAATATCAGACACTACAACGGGTTGTTTTTGAGAAAGAATCTTACTGGTAAGACCGCCGGGTCTCACCTTCCAGCGTGTTGCCTTTAAAGAAAACTCAGGGCTAAAACCATGCACAGCGGTAAGTTCCATCTCATGTTTTTCTTCGTCATACAGGGCAAGACTGCCAGCCGGGGTGTTTGTCACTTCTAGCCCGCTTTTCACGATCGTTTGAAATACATCGTTCATGGCGATTGCTGAGGAAATCATGATCCCAATCCGGTAAAGTGCTTTTTGCTCGGAAAGGCTTTTTTGTATTTCTTCCTCCTTTTTTTTCCTTTCTTCTACTAAATTCCAGAGAAGTTTGGCGCTTATTCCTCCTAAAATTTCGGTATTTGCCGATTTATTCTTTTCAATATCAACGAGCACCTGCGGGTTCTTTGTGACATCAATAATAACATCCAGTGGCGCTCTTTTTATCAGGTTTTCATAACAGGTGTAAGTGGGAATATTGTACTGTCTGGCAATTTCCAACCCTTCGGCATCCTGATTCTTGTCCACGACTCCAACAATCTCGATTTCCTTGTCTTCTTGCAAGATTGGCAAAAGGGAAGATCCCCCTTTACCTGCGCCGATGAGAAGCACCTTCATAATTTCACCTCATGGTTGTGGTGCGGGAGTCTGTTGCGGCGGAGCTTGGGTATCTTTTTTGTTGATGAGTTCTTCATACTCATTAAGATAATAACGGATGGTAGAGAGCACCGGGTTTGCTGCCGTTTGCCCCAGCCCGCATAAAGAGGCTGTTTTGGTGACTTCGGCCAGTTCCTTCAGCAGACCAATATCCTCTTTCTTGCCGTCCCCCCTGGTGATTCGTGTAAGGATGTCAAGCATTCTCTTGGTTCCGATCCTGCACGGCACACACTTTCCGCAGGATTCGTCCTGACAAAATTCCATAAAATACCGCGCAATATCCACCATGGAGGCGGAGTCATCCATGACAATAAGGCCCCCGGACCCCATAATGGCCCCTACCTCTTTTACGGTTTCGTAATCGATGGGCAGGTCGAGATGTTGTGCGGGTACACATCCGCCGGAGGGTCCGCCCATCTGTGCAGCCTTGAATTTTTTCCGGCCAGGGATACCTCCACCGATATCGAAGACGATCTCACGAAGCGTGGTACCCATGGGCACTTCGACGAGCCCCGTATTTTTCACATTACCAGCAAGGGCAAATATTTTCGTGCCTTTACTGTTTTCTGTACCGATGGCCTTGTACCATTCAGAACCTCTGAGGATGATAGTCGGCACATTGACAAAAGTCTCTACGTTATTAATGTTTGTGGGCTTTCCCCAAAGGCCGCTGGTTGCCGGGAATGGCGGACGCGGACGCGGCATGCCCCGCTTTCCTTCAATGGACGCAATAAGGGCTGTTTCTTCACCACATACGAATGCCCCGGCGCCCATCTTGATTTCCAAATCGAAGCTGAAACTGGACCCGAGGATGTTTTCACCCAGGAGTCCCAGTGCCTTTGCCTGTTCTATGGCAATTTTCAGATGCTCTACGGCAATGGGGTATTCTGCACGTACATAGATGAATCCTTTTTGTGACCCGATTGCATAGGCGGCAATGAGCATTCCCTCGATAACTGAATGAGGGTCGCCCTCGAGGACTGCCCGGTCCATAAAGGCGCCCGGATCACCTTCATCACCATTACAGATCAGGTATTTTATTTCTCCCTGTGCCTTTTTGACGAATTCCCATTTGTTTCCTGTAGGAAACCCGGCGCCACCCCTGCCTCGCAGACCTGAGTTTTTCATCTCAGTGATGACATGGTCAGGCGTCATGCCGGAAAGTACCTTTGAAATTGCCGCATAGCCGTCCCGTAAGATATATTCGTTAATTTTCATGGGATCGATATTGCCGCAATTTTTAAGCACAACCCTTTTTTGCTTGCTATAAAAAGGGATGTCCCGGATATGAGGAATGCGTTTGCCGGCCTCTACATAACAGAGACGTTCTATAATTTCCCCTTTTAGGATGGTTCGTGAAATAATTTCCGGGACGTCGGTTTCCGTTACCCTGCCATAGAAAACACCCAGGGGTTCTATGGTTAAAACAGGTGCTCTGGCGCACAAACCTTGGCAACCCGTGTCCACAATTTCTATCCTGTCGGTAAGTGATTGTCTTTCAATCTCAGCCTTGAACGCCTTGCATACTTCCTCAGCGCCGAGCGCCCTGCAGCCTGTGGTGCAGACAAATACGCGCACCATATCGGGGCGATGTTTTGATTCGAGGGATTTCCTGTACTTCAGGAGATCGTCAGCGTTTTTTAATTTTTCCACGTTATATTCTCCTTTACTAATTACCAATTTATTGGTCTCAAATGAGTGAAGTTTATTGCGTCAATACTTTTACTCTGCAAGTAATTAACTAATGGGAAATCGTCTGAAAGCACAAGATATTTTCCTTTTACTAAGTAGATAATTCCTGAATCCGTTAGACCATATTTTGCAAAATGATCTAATTTGCCAATGTCCTGACTTGGAGTGTAAAATTCATACAATAGTTCTAATTGTTCTGTAAATTCTGAAAAATAAAGAGTTTTGTGTTTATCTTCCAAATTATCGGAAAAATTACTTACCTCGGTTAAAATGTTCGGGGTAGTTATTATTTTTGTAAAGCATTTGATAAAAGATGTTAATAATTCATAATCTTCAGGCACATACTTATTTGTTCTTTTAAAACGAGGAATTAATGATTTATTGTAATTGCCAATAAAATACATTAAAAGGATACTGGTATCTATGAGAATGCCTTTATTACGATAGTTATTAATAATTTCTGCAAAATGATTCATAGATTAATCTATTTTTCTTACCTGCATTGATAAGACTTTACCTGTTCCAATATCTATCTTGAAACGCTTGAATTCTCTGCCAGTCTTTGTAAGAGGAAGTGCAGCAGAAAAAGGCCTATCTATGTCATAGCCAAGTGTTATATACCAGTATTTACCATCTTCAGAAATTTCCACTTCTTCAAGATTTAAATTGTGATACTTATTTTCATACAAGCTAGCAAAATATTCTATCGCTAGTTTACTAGCCTGTTTTACATCTATCATTTTTATCTCCTGTTATAAAAATATAAATTTGCAAGTGCTAACTTCTTTTGCTCAATTTTCTTTGAGCAAAGCATTTAAACATTCCTAAGCGATTTTTTATTCAAAAATTAGTAGCTCTTGAGAATAGTTTCTGTCTTTTCTACGGTAAGTTTTCCATAGTATCTATCGTCAATCATCATGACCGGTGCAAGGAAACATGTGCCCAGGCATGCTACCGGTTCATACGTGAATTTGTAATCTTGCGTTGTCTCACCTTCATGGATCTGAAGGACTTCTGTTATTTTTTTCTTTATATCAGGCGCGCCTTTAATATGGCATGCTGTACCGATACAGACCTTAATCGTATGTTTGCCTCTGGGTTCCAGTGAAAATTGCGCATAAAAGGTGATGACGCCGTATATCTTGCTCAAAGGAATTCCGGCCCTGGCTGTTATCTCTTCCAATGCATCTTTTGGTAAATATCCATATGCATCCTGAACTTGCTGCAAGATAGGGATAAGGTCCGCGGAAGTTGAGCTGTTAAATTTCGAAAGTATGTCCCGACATTTAGCCAAATCAATAGCAGGGGTACTTTTTTTATTCAAGTTTGCCGTTTTATGCATAATGCCTTATCTCCTTTATTGTTTTATAATTATTCTGTAAAAATTTTTCTTCGCATTTTTTTGTATGCGTAATAGTTGGTTTTGCTGACGTTTATTTCCGCCCCTTTACCCCATCGATGAAGGAGACAACCTCCCCCCAAATCCCTCCTTGCGAAGGAAGGGGAAGAGGAATGATTATCCTTGATCGCGGCTATGCTGAGTTAGGGCACTTAAAAACTCGTTTTCACGTATTGAACGGCATTCCTGAAAATAAAAAAACCGTCTCCCCATTCTTTGAGTCCGTTGCGCGTCCATCGTGGGTGCTGTGTCGGCACTACATGCCTCTCCGGATGAGGCATCATGCCCAGGATTTGACCCGTAGGGTCACAGATGCCGGCGATATTCTGAATGGAACCGGCGGGATTCCATGGGTAGCCGGCTTCTTCGCCGCGTTCGTTTACATATTTAAAGATCACCTGATGATTCGTTGTGATTTTGTCTAAGACTGTTTCGTCCTTTGTGATAAATTTCCCTTCCCCGTGTGCTATGGGCAGATATAGCGTCGGAATGTCGGTGTCCTTGATAAAGAGAGATTTATTTGAGCAGACTTTCAAAAACACCCATCGATCTTCGAATTTGTTTGAGTCATTAAAGGTCAGGGTAGCCTCCTGTCGTTGCTTATTCATGGCGGGCAATAACCCCACCTTCGTCAGCGTTTGAAATCCGTTGCATATGCCCAGAATGAGTTTTTTTTCTGTAATAAAGGTTTTAATGTCTCCTTCTAAGTTGTATGTAATCTGGTTTGCCAGTATTTTGCCGGCAGAAACATCATCACCGTAGGTAAACCCCCCCGGGAGGGTTAATATTTGGTAATCCTTCAGCAGGTTCTTATTGGCGAGTAAGGTATTAATATGAATAACATCTACCTTTGCTCCCGCTTTTTCAAAGGCGTATCGGGTTTCGTAATCACAATTTGTTCCAGCCGTTCTGAGTATCAGTACCTTTGGTATAAGCATGGTGTTTTATGAACCATTTTCAATAGTATCCGTGTATTAATGTATGCGTAAATAACATTATGGATATAAGTCTGTACAAGATACATTTTTTTAGCGAAAAGACAACAAGAAATTATTCGTTTTTTATGACAAATGATTTGTCTGTGGGGAGAAGTGCGCATGAGCGTATTTTTGAAAAGCTTATTGCGATGGAGTAAAAAGCTGACACAGTTTGCAAAGCCAGCCGATTTCCCCTCTTCTCATCTCTCGTTCTTCGCCTATCGTCATATCGCTCTCACCAGAAAAAGAAAGCCTTGCATATTATGTTCAGCATAGTATAATTATTTTCTTTGGTTTCGCTTTCTATAAATCAATAGGGCTGGTGTAATGGACGTAAATACCGAGAAGAGAACCGAGTGTGCCTTTAAAGCGCCAAGGGGCACTGAAGATATATTGCCGATGAAATGGGCTTTATGGCGGAAGCTTGAAGAAATCGGACGGCAGGAGTTTGAGCTTTGCGGATATTATGAAATCCGCACCCCGGTTTTTGAGGATACGCGCTTGTTTGTCAGAAGTATTGGGGAAGCCACCGACATTGTTGAGAAGGAAATGTACACCTTTGCTGATAGTGAAGACTCCAGCATAACCCTGCGTCCCGAAAACACGGCGCCTGTTATGCGCGCTTACTTAGAGTATGAATTATACAAGACAAAAAAATTTCAAAAATTCTACTATATTGGCCCTCAATTCAGAAAGGAGCGTCCACAGGCCGGGCGGCTCCGGCAATTTCACCAGATGGGAATAGAAGCGGTGGGCGCCACAGACTCTTTGCTTGATGTGGAGACCATCAGTGTCGCTGCCCGGATATTCGATCGCATTGGACTGAAAGGGTACAAGGTTAAGATTAATTCCATAGGTTGTGAAAAGTGCAGGCCTGTCTTTCGAAGTATTCTCAAAGAAAAACTCTGCGAACGTGAAAAAGAGTTGTGCGAACTCTGCCAGTCACGGCTGAATCGAAACGTATTCCGCATCCTGGACTGTAAAAATGAAAAATGCAAAACGGTCAGTCATCACATGCCTTCCATTAATGATTATTTGTGCGGGGATTGCCAGTCTCATGCAAAGACAGTGAGAGAAGCCCTTCTGGAGATCGGTATCCCTTATATTGCCGATGCCCATCTGGTACGGGGGCTGGATTATTATACCAAGACCGTCTATGAAATTACCCACTCGTCATTGGGCGCCCGTGATGCCATCTGTGCAGGTGGGCGATATGACAATCTGATATCTGATATTGGAGGACCGCCCATCGGTTCAGTTGGGTTTGCCATCGGGATGGAGGCAACGATCCTTGCCCTTGAAAATGTGATGGCAAAGAACAGGATTGCTTCCCAGGAAGTTTACGGCCCCGCCCCTTCGATATATGTCGTTTCCATCGGTGAAGAAACCAAAAAACAGTGTTTCTCCCTGCTCAACCTTTTAAGAAAAGCCGATCTTTCTGCTGATTTTGATTATGAGGGAAGGAGTCCCAAGGCGCAGATGCGTACGGCAAATAAATTGGGGGTAAAGTACGTGGTTGTGTTGGGACCCGATGAGCTGGCCCGTGGTGATGTTAAGATCAAGGTGATGGAGACGGGCGAAGAAATTTCCCTGAAACAGAGCGAAGCCCTCAAGTGGTTTCTGAATAAAAAGGCGCCTCTCAAGGGTTAACTTATACACTACTGCGGCAAATATTTGACAAAAAAACGCATAGGTATTTTCAAAAGATTACGTTGTTGCGGGATAATTGAATTCCTGGGAGATAGTTAATACATGTCTACATTGAAACGAACGCACACCTGCGGCCAATTACGGATAAAAGATGTGAAATCGACCGCTACTCTCGCGGGCTGGGTAAGCAGTGTCCGGGATCACGGGGGATTAATTTTCATTGACCTGCGCGACCGATACGGTATTACCCAGGTGGTTTTTAATCCTGACAAAGGAAGAGAATTCTATGAAACTGCCGGGCAATTGAGACCCGAATATGTTGTGGCTATACAAGGGACGGTCTCTGCCAGGCCGGAGGGCACATTAAATCCTAATCTGGATACGGGAGAGATCGAGGTGTACGCCGATACCTTTGAGATACTCAATAAATCAGAAACCCCTCCATTCGAGATCGAGAATGAAAGTAACGTGTCGTTAGAATTACGGCTCAAGCACCGATACCTGGATCTGAGGCGTCCCGTAATGCAAAGGCGATTGATCTTCCGTCACAAGGTCTGTCAGGCGATACGCGAATACCTTGACCGTTTGAATTTTATCGATATCGAAACGCCGGTGCTGACTAAGAGTACTCCGGAAGGGGCCAGGGATTATCTGGTACCCAGCAGAATTAATCTTGGAAAGTTTTACGCACTGCCTCAATCTCCTCAACTATTTAAACAGATCCTCATGGTGGCTGGCTTTGATCGTTACTTTCAAATAGTGCGTTGTTTCCGAGACGAAGACCTTCGTGCCCAGCGGCAGCCAGAGTTCACACAAATGGATATGGAGATGTCCTTTGTAGACGAAAACGATATTATTCAGGTCGTTGAGGGACTCGTTGCTGCAATTTTTGACAAAGTTATCGGCAAAAAGATCGCCACTCCCTTTCCGCGGCTTTCTTATAGAGAGGCCATGGATTCTTACGGCTGCGATGCCCCTGACTTACGATTCGGTATGAAGATAAAAGATGTATCTGCGATAGTTCAAAAATCCGATTTCAAAGTATTTTCAGACACGATCAAATCGGGCGGGCAAGTTCGTGGTATCAATGCGAACGGCTGTGGAAGTTTTTCAAGAAAAGATATCGATGATTTAACGGCCTTTGTTGGTCAGTTTGGGGCAAAGGGGCTTGCATGGTTCAAGGTGGAAGAAAACGGTTTATCCTCTTCAATAGCAAAATTCTTTCCGGGCGAGACTCAGGGAAAATTACAAAGACACATGGACGCACATAAGGGAGATTTACTCCTTTTTGTTGCCGATAAACCGAAAGTAGTTTCCCAATCCCTTGCACAACTCAGACTGCATCTGGCTCAGAAAAATAAAATCGTAGATGTAAATACATTCAATTTTTCATGGGTTGTGGACTTTCCATTGTTTGATTACAATGAGGATCTAAAACGATATGAGGCGCTTCACCATCCGTTTACTTCTCCTCATCCCGCCGACCTTTCAACCCTGGAAGAGAAACCCCTGGAGGTTAATGCCCGCGCCTATGACCTTGTACTCAATGGTGTGGAGCTGGGGGGGGGGAGCATACGTATCCACACCCCCGATGTTCAAAAAAGGGTTTTCCGTTTACTCGGGATAGACGATGATAGTGCGTATACAAAATTCGGATTTTTGCTTGATGCGCTGAAGTATGGCGCTCCCCCGCATGGCGGGATCGCATTAGGGGTTGATCGCATGGTCACGTTGTTATTGCAGCTTGACGATATTCGCGAGGTTATTGCATTTCCTAAGACGCAGAAGGCCACGTGCCTTATGACCAATGCACCGTCGGAAGTAGATTCACAACAACTTAAGGAATTGGGCATACGGCTGGTAGAATAGAGCGGGTGAATAATGCAGATTTTACTTCTCTATAGTATTCCATGGTAAAAACGTCTTTTTTAAAAGTTTTTTACCGCCCCAGCATCCCCCTTGCGATGGAAGAGATACAGGAGATGGTCAATTCGATTGCGACTATGCCGGTGCAGGCACATGATGTCAGCGGCCTTCAATATACGCAGTAATTTACAAAGATGAAACCATGAAACGACAAATGACGTTATTATTAATCGGAGCGGCTTTTGTAATTCTTCTGGCCTCCGTCAGTTTTTTTATCTACGTAAAACGTTTACACCGTTCCATGTCGTATTTTCAAACAGTGGGACAATATGTACAACAGGGCAAACTGGACGAAGCCATTTCCCTATTAAAAGACACCCTGCGTAAAAACCATTACAATGCTGAAGCCCATGCCGCACTGGGTATGATTTACCATAAAAAAGAATTGCTTGACGATGCGCTTGCGGAACTGAAAACGGCCTTAACCATGAAACCAGATCTTATAAACATTTATCAGGAAATGTATCTGATTTATAAGAAGAAGGGTATGGAAGATGAGGCCAATAGGGCATTGGATTCTTATGAAAGACTGAAAGGAAGCAAATAAAATTATTTTGAATAACCGGCATCAAACGGTTACTATTTATAACTATGAAAAAATATTTATTTGTATTTCTTACTATTTTTATCCTCAGTGGTATGCTTTCTCTGCAACCCATTTTTGCCGCCGGAGAAGATGAGGCAAATAAGTACTACCTGGATGCTTACAATTTATACAAATTGGGGAAATTGGATGAATCCCTGGAAATGCTGAAGAAGGTCGTAGCGATTAATCCAGACCATGCCGAAGCACACTTTGGTTTAGGGAGTGTCTACTTCCGGCAGAACATGTTTGATGATGCCGTTAAAGAATTTACTAAGGTTACCCGGATTAAACCAGAATACGTTGAGGCCTATCAGCGGCTTTGGCTGGCATACAAAAAATTAGGCATGAACGACAAGGCGGAGGAAGAACTTCAAAAGTATAAAAAAATAATTGAAGAACGTATGCAGAGTATGTCAGGCGGTTCCCCGCAGGTAGTAAAGCCTGTCGCACCACCACCGCAGAAGGAAGAACAAGCAGAAAAACCCAGACCCGAAGAATCTCAACCGCCGGAAACAAAGGTGGAATCTTCCCGGCCAGCGGAAACCAGACCACCGGAGACGGTTCTCCAGGATACAAGGGCAGAAGAAACCAAACCTTCAGAAACGGAGACTCAGGCGGAAAGGTCTGTAGTGGTAAAACCAGAATCCCCTCCGCCGGAAGATGCCAGGCCTCTTGCCCAGGAACAGAGATATTCGCCTTTGGCAACCATGCCGTCTGAAAAAAGGCTTCTGGAGACTTACAAACCATCGGTGGAAGAGAAGCCTCCTGCAAAGGTTGAAACGGAATACAAGTCACCGTATATCAAGGTGGACAAAAAAGATCCTAAATATAAACATCTTTTCAAACCGTTTAAGAAAATAGGTTCCGCCTTACTCCATAATCCCTTTAAAAAGACTACCGAAGAATGGAAGAAATCATATGTTGGCAAGCTTGTTAAAGGTTTCCTTTACTATATTGTGACGATACAAATCTGGCTGTGCATTGTCACCTTTTTAGGCATATATTTCTTTAAATCCAAAAGGGAATAAATTATGAAAAAATGTCCTTATTGTGCTGAAGAAATCAAGGATGAGGCAGTTAAGTGCCGTTTTTGCGGTGAATTTTTAACCAGTGACAGAGGAAAACAGAATGCCCAGGCAAAACCAGAGGCCAGGCTACCGCAAAAGGTGCAAACTCTTCAGGCAGAAAAACCAAAGGGCGAAGTAAGACGTCCATACAAGACGATTCCCTCATTTACGGATAAGGAGAAAAAAGCAGCATCAAAACAAACACACGTTGTTGCAGAAATCGTTGCTGGTGAAACGAAAGAGGCAACAGGAGAAAAAACTGTTGCCTCGTTAAAAAGACCCACAGAAACTGTCAAAAAGAAGAAAGACTGGATTTTAATAATAGCTATTGTTGTATTTGGGGTTTTATTGCTGGTAATACAGTTTAGCAAGCAATTAGGTATCGAAGGATTTCCGTAAAATTAAACCCGTTTCATCCATCTTATCGAAATAAGGGCAGCTCCTTTGATTCAGAGAGGAGCGTGGTAACAATCTGCGAGGCATTCTCCGCATCATTCCCAATGTAGCGTACTCTGCTTTCCCGATCCAATACAACCATCGTGGGTATGCTCTGTATGTGATACAAGGCAGGAATCTCCCCCCTCCATCGTTTTCCGTCAAATATTTGTGGCCATTCTATCGCTTCCTGATTCACAAATCCGCGTAAATCCTCAATATCATCGTCCAGACTTATGCCAATGAACTGGACACCTTTATCCTTAAACCTGCTGTACATTTTTTTTACTTTGGGAAATTCCTGAATACAAGGGTCGCACCATGTTGCCCAAAAATCAATGATAACAACGTTCCCTTTGCATTTTGACAGATCGACCGGATTCCCCTTAAAATCCATTACGTTAAAAGTCGGAGCCTCTGCACCGATCCGTACCATGCCACTTAATTCACTGCCGAAACTATCGGCCGCTCTGGGCTCGATCAATCTTAATTCCGATACAGTTTCTTTTGCCTTTGCAAGATCACCTTTCGCCAGCAGAGCCTTTGCCTTGAAATATAAAGTCCTTGCTCTGAAATTCCGATGCATCTCTTCCTGCTTTAGCACAGCGTCAAAACACTTAATCGCTTCATCAAAATTACGCATTTCACTGTAAACGGCGCCAATATAAAACTTTGCCTCCAGCGCCTCTTCTGTTTCGGCATATTTTCCGGTTAATGTGTTCAGCTCTTTAAGCGCCTCTTCATAATACTTTTTTGCATCTGCAAATTTCATTTCGCTAAGACTGCTTAAATTTTTCCTGATCATTTCCAACTGCTTAGCGGCATTTGCATTGTTTTTTAGTTCGCCAGCGTTACCGGTATATCCTGTCGAGAGCAAAGAAACAAATGTGATTACCGTAAAAACCAGACATCTCCCTTTTTTCATAATAACCGACTCCTCGTATTGCTATTCTTGAAATACCCCTTCTCACAAGCGACCATAATGTTAAATTCAGACTGCAATTTCCTTCATATTAGCATGAATACATCCCACATTCAAGAGACATTTCTAATAGCCATCTTCGGTAAATCGGCGAACTTTTTATTGACCTAATGTGTTATAAGTACTAAGATGTCGAAGTGGAAACACTAAGTATTTTGAGAATTACATTGCAAATGCGTTGTCTTTCGTCTTAAAATTCTTATCTATACGCAGGGATTTATTACTTAGCAAAACAATGAGGAGTGCGCCAAAAATGAAAAAAAAGACGCTGATGTCGGTTCTTTCAGCCGTAACGTTTATTGTAATGTTTAGCGGTGAAGTATTTGCAGACTCACTGAAACTTGATGTGAAAGAGCATGTGTTGAAAAATGGTTTAAAATTGCTTATGCTGGAAAAACATGACGTTCCCATCATAGCCGTTCGTATCGATTATAAGGTTGGTTCTGTCGATGAACGTCCGGGGATTACCGGAGTCTCGCATCTCTTTGAACACATGATGTTTAAAGGGACAAAGATGTTTGGAACCAGGGATTACGCCGCAGAAAAACCTTTGCTTGACAAAGAAGACGAACTGATTATGAAAATTTTTACGGAAAAGAGCAACGAAGAAGCTGCTGACAGGAAAAAGATTGAGGGACTTGAGAAGGAATTAGAGGAGGTCAGAAGAAAACTCAGAGATTTGGTGGTAAAAGACGAGGTCTTTTCTTTGTATCTGCGGCACGGGGCTTCCGGGCTTAATGCTGCCACTGCCGCCGATGGCACGTATTACTTTTGTGATTTACCTGCAAATAAATTGGAATTGTGGGCCTTTATTGAATCAGACCGTATGAAAAATCTCGTGCTCAGGGAATTTTATTCTGAGCGGGATGTCGTTATGGAAGAGAGACGTCTCAGGACCGAAAATAGTCCATTGGGTTTGTTGATTGAACAGCTCAATGCCATTACTTACATCGCCCATCCTTACCGGTGGCCTACCATTGGCTGGCGATCCGATATACAAAATATTACCAAGGCAGAAACAGAGGAATATTTTAAGCGATACTATGCCCCCAACAATGCCGTGATCGTCATGGTAGGAGATTTTAATCCTGACGATGCAATAAAATTGGTAGAAAAATACTTTGCCGGTATTCCCAGCCAACCGGCGCCTCCGAAGGTAAAAACCGTAGAGCCGGAACAGAAAGGGGAACGGCGGGTCGAGATTGAGTTTGAATCAAATCCCTATATAGCCATTTCTTACCACATTCCTGCGATTGGTCATCCAGACTTGTATGCCCTGGATGTCGTGAGCTCCCTTCTTTCAGACGGTAGAACTGCGAGATTGTATAAATCCCTGATTGAAGAGAAGCGAATTGCCGTCATGGCTCATGCCTATAGTGGAATAGGAAAGTATCCGGATACATTTACCTTTATTGCCGTACCACGGGCGCCACATACGGTGGCAGAGGTAGAATCTGCATTTTACGAAGAAATTGAAAAAGTGAAAAATGCCCCGCCTACCGCCTGGGAATTGCAAAAGATCAAAAACCAGCTGGAAGCGGATTTCATCCGAGACCTTAACTCTGCCTCTGGACTTGCAAATGAAATAGGGGTTTTTGAGGTGCTTTCCGATTGGCGCTACATTAATACCTTTATGGATAAGCTGGCACAGGTAACTGCGGAGGATGTGGTGCGGGTCGCAAATAAATATTTAACGAAGAATAACCGTACTGTAGCCATTTTGGTGAAAAAAGAAAATAACAATAAGGCAAAGGAAACAAAGGAAAAGAATAAGGCTGTGAAGCCGGCAGGTAGTTAATAAACAACTATTCTTCGGCATTTTCTTTATGAACATTGAAAGATTAGAAACCAGGGAGATTTTAATGTGAACAAAAATAAATATTTCGTATTTCCAATTCTATTTATAGCATTCTTGTTTTCCATCGCTTATTCCACCGGTCTTTTTGCACAATCACAGGGGCATGAACGTGTTGTGACTCCATCGGTGGGGAAGCCAGAGTCTGAAGGAGCGAAGATCGTTTCAGGATTTAAATTTAAACCCCTCAATTTTGTTCCCCCCAAAGTGGATAGGGTTGTTTTAGAAAATGGGATGATTTTGTATCTGTTGGAAGATCACGACCTGCCGCTGTTTAACATTACTGCCCGCATCAGAACTGGTGCAGTTTATGAACCACTGGAAAAGGCGGGGTTGGCCAGTCTGACAGGCTATGTAATGAGAAGCGGCGGTACGGTATCCATGCCTGCCGATAAGATGAATGAGGATCTCGAGTTTATGGCAGCTTCTGTGGAAACCTCTATTGATCGTGAATCGGGGAGCGCAAGTCTGTCCACGCTCAAAAAAGATATTGATAAAGGCTTAAAAATCTTTGCCGACGTGCTCATGAATCCTGCATTTCCTGAAGATAAAATCAAGCTGAGAAAAGATGAAGTCATCGAAGCCATCCGGCGTGAGAACGATAATCCCACACAAATCGCGCACAGGGAGTTCCGCAGGATTGTGTATGACAGTAAGCACCCTTATAACAGAAAGGTTGAAGGTACCCTGGAATCTATTGAGAAGATCACGAGAGATGACCTGATTGCTTTTCACAAGCGATTTTTTCATCCCAATAATGTGATCCTTGGCATCTCAGGCGATTTCAACAAAGAGGAGATTATCGGGAAACTGAATACGGTATTTGCTGGCTGGAAAAAAGAGGATAATCATTTTCCGGAAGTGCCTAAGGTCGAAAAACGCTTCGAAAAGGCGGTGTATTATGTGTATAAAGATATTAATCAGGCGAATGTAATGATGGGGCATCTGGGAATTCAGCGGAAAAGTCCGGATTATTTTCCCGTTATGATTATGAATTTTATCCTGGGCGGCGGAAGCTTTACGGCGCGTATTCCTGGCAGGATTCGTTCGGATGAAGGACTTGCATATTCTGCTTTCAGCGCTTTTCAAACTGCACGGGATCTTGGGGTGTTTTTCGTGTCGTGTCAGACCAAATTAGAGTCGACCAACCGCGCCATCTCGATTGCGCTTGAAGAAATCGATAAAATCCGTAAGTCGCCGGTTGCTAAAGAGGAATTAACACAGGCAAAGGAAACCTTCGTGAACCAATTCATCTTCCGGTTTACGACCAGCGCCAGTATCGTGGCGCAAAAGGTCGATATCGAATACGAAGATTTACCTTTGAACTATCTCGAAACGTATCTGGATAATGTACAGACCGTTACCCAGGAGGACGTTCAGCGGGTTGCCAGGAAATATCTGCACCCTGACGATATCAAGATTCTCGTGGTGGGTGATAAGGAAAAGTTCGATAAACCTCTTGATAGTTTTGGAAAGGTAAACGTCATAGAGTTGAAATAAATTATGATGGAAATAAAGGCCGTTACCATGGAGATCCCTGAGGGGGCCAATATCATTATCGGTCAAACCCATTTTATTAAAACGGCAGAAGATTTATATGAGGCCATGATCAACGCTGTGCCTGGTATTAAATTTGGTATTGCCTTCTGTGAGGCCTCCGGTCCGTGCCTCATCAGGGCGGAAGGGAATAACGGCACTCTCAAAGAGATCGCGATTCAAAACGTCCGCAACATTGCTGCAGGCCATACCTTCGTCATCCTCATCAAAGAGGCGTTTCCGGTGAATGTGCTGTATGCCGTCAAGGCTTGTCCTGAAGTATGTTCTGTCTTTTGTGCAACTGCCAATCCGGTGCAGGTTATTGTGGCAGAGACCGAACAGGGCAGGGGTATCCTGGGTGTCATTGATGGTCATAGTCCCAGGGATGTTGAGGATGAGAAAGACATCCATGACCGTAAACAATTCCTCCGCAAGATTGGCTATAAACTTTGAATTGGTTCTTCCTGCCTCTGTCTTGTGCCTTTTTTACCGCATCGGCTGATGCCCTTTGTAAAAAGTCCCTTCTTGAGAGTAACGAATATCTTGTTGCCTGGGTGCGAGTTGGATTTGCCGCGCCCTTTTTACTTTTAATTCTTCCCTTTATAGCAGTCCCGAAGTTAGACATATATTTTTTCCTTGCCATTCTTATTTTGCTTCCTTTAGAAACTACAGCGCTCATATTATACATGAAGGCTATTAAACTATCACCCTTATCCTTAACATTACCATTTCTTGCATTGAGCCCAATCTTCATGATCTTTACCTCAAACCTCATGCTTGGGGAAAGGCTGGATAAATATGGGATCATAGGTATAGCGCTTACTGCCATTGGGGCCTACCTGCTGAACGTTAGGACTGCCAGGAAAGGTGTATTTGAACCCTTTAAAGCCATAGGACGGGAACGCGGCTCCCTGTATATGATTATCGTTGCCTTTATATACAGTATTACGTCCAACCTGGGGAAAATGGCCATATTGCACTCCAGCCCATTATTCTTTGCAGCAACGTATCTTCCCATCCTTGCATCAATCCTTTTCCCTGTTCTTGTGTGGAAGAATCATGACAGAATGAAGCAATTATTTTTCCATAGTGCGATATTTAGCCTGATTGGATTAGCTATTGCCTTTGCCACTATTACTCATTTTTTGGCGGTATATACCGTAGAAATTCCCTATGTCATTTCGGTAAAACGTACGAGTCTGCTTTTTGGTATCATGTACGGCGCTATCTGGTTTAAAGAGGCTCATATCAGGGACCGGCTTATCGGCAGTATTGTCATGATTGCTGGGGTAATCATCATTACCTTATTTTAAAAATGCATAAAATTATTGAAGGTATTCCAAACTTCAGCGAGGGCCGGCATGCCCAAAACATAGCCAAATTGTGGGTGAAATCAAAAAGGTAAACGGCGTTGCCTTGATTGTATAGGAATTTTTATTTTATTTATGCGTGTATCAGGGTGGCACGGACAAACTCTGTTTGTCCGTGTTCGTCCCTAACTTGTTAAATGTAGAATCGGATGCAGACTATCGCACCGTCGTTACCTTTGCAGGGAATCCCGAAATTGTTAAGGATGCAGCCTTTTATGCCATCGGGATGACAGCAGAGGTCACGTTGCACAAAGGTGCCCACCCACGCATTGGCGCCACGGTGATTGGCGCACGGGAATTCCTGATTGCCTGCAACGTGAATCTGGATGCACAGGATATCCAGATTGCCAACAAGATATCGGGAATTGTAAGGGCGTCCGGGGAAGTCAAGATCAACGAAAGGGGTGAAAAGGTGAGTATCGCCGGGCTGCTCGGATTCGTGCTAGCCCGACTTTCGCAATTCGCGCCCAAAAAAGGTTATTTTTGGGCATAAATCCCCGTGAAACCCTTGATTTTAAAGGGGTGAGTATGTAAAAATGGCTTGTAGTGCCGACCTACCCTCTTGACGTCTTCACGGTGGCGTGCGAAAATGTTGTCATGTTTTTACGAGAAAAAACACGGACAAAAGACGGGAAAGCCCACCGTTATTGGAGCGTAGTAGAGAACCGCCGGGTCAGCGGAGGAAGAGTGGTACAACGGCAGGTACTCTATTTGGGAGAACTCAATGACAATCAACGGGCTGGGTGGGTTCGGACGATAGAGGCGGTGTCGGGTAAAGAACACCAGCCAAGACAACTGGCATTATTTCCGGACGACCGGGAAGCTATGCCAGTACCGGATGGTGAGACAGTTCGGGTGAGGTTGGACAAAATAGAGCTGCGGCATCCGCGGGAGTGGGGAGCAAGCTGGTTGGGATTGTATGTATGGGATATGCTGGAACTGGACGCATTCTGGAGGATGCGTCTGCCGTTAAGCCGGAAGGGGACAAACTGGCTGAATATGCTGAAGGCGCTTGTCTGTTACCGGTTGATCGATCCGGGAAGCGAATTTCGTTTCCATCGTGAGTGGTACGTGCGGAGCGCAATAGGCGATCTGCTGGGAGAGGATTATTCCCTGGCGCAGAAGGACAAGGCGTATCGTTGTTTGGATTTGTTGCTTGAGCATCGGGACGAGCTGTTTGCCTATTTAAAAGAGAAGTGGGGCAAGCTCTTTGGGGCGAAGTACGATGTACTGCTGTATGATTTGACGAGTACGTATTTTGAAAGTGACCCGCCTCCGGCTGGATTTTTAGGTAAGAAACGGTTTGGATATAGCCGGGACAAACGACCAGATTGCGTTCAGGTGGTAGTGGCATTGGTGTTGACGCCGGAAGGATTTCCCGTGGCCTACGAAGTGTATCCGGGCAATACCAGAGATAGCGCAACATTAGGGGAATTTCTGGATCGGATTGAAAAGCGGTATGGGAAATTCCGGCGTACCTGGCTCATGGATCGCGGTATTCCAACGGAGGAGATGTTGGAGAAGATGCGTGAGCGAGGGATTGATTATTTGGTTGGGACTCCGAAAGGACATTTGACGCATATAGAAAAACCGCTG
>JABWAQ010000024.1 GCA_013360945.1 Candidatus Brocadia sp. | reverse complement strand
GCATCCGGACAGGTCGGTCTGTAGTGCCGACCTTTTTACATGACCCCTTGATTTTCCTGGCTCAGCGGGTTGCATACCCCTCGAATTGCGAAAGTCGGGTTAAATGCCGAACGTTTCGGTTCAATCGGGGACGATTGAACCAGCGAAACCAACAAAAACAAAAGATGCATTATTTTATACTACCCGTAAACACATAGTCATTATTTGCCACCCCTACATGGCAGTTGATGCACGCATCGACCTTACCCTCAAGACGCACTTCTCCATCGGGTTTGAATTTTACCCAATACCAATCATGCCCGGCGGGATTAAACCCCTTCATCTTATACATTATCGTAATCAAGAATAACTTTCTGTCATCGGTATAGTTTTCCTTGATCAGAAGTGTGCCATCAGGAAACACTCCTTTTTTATTCACAATCGTATCCAGGGCAACGTCATTTATATACAGCCTGAGGATATTACCAGGCGGCATGGTACTTTCATAAAAGCCCTCTTTGCCAGGCCATGCGGGGTAGTTCTGATACGGATTTTCTACAGTCATGTATGTCCACAATGCCTGTGCGTCTATTTTGTCTTCCTTATGCACTGTGTCCCCAATTCCCGTCCCGTACAGGATAAACAAGAGAAACGTTGCACATAGCGCCTTAACCGTCCAATATTTTACATGGTACATATATTTCACCAAAAAGTGCCTTTCATTTTATGTTCGTAAGAGTTGTTTGATAATATGGGTGTTGACCTGTCTGTTCTTGTGTACGGGAAGACGATTGAGCCGGAAAGAGGTATCATTTCCCAAATAACATTTCACCTGACGATCCTCTTTCGTCTGGATAAGGATATCATGAGAATTCAAATCCTTGCTGAAGACACCAAAGGGGGAGACTTGTTCCGCAAACCCCAAGAGGATAAGCAGAAGATTTTTGTCCGTATATAGCTCCGGGCGCTGTTTCAGGGGAATGCAGTTATCAGGCATCTCAGAGACGAGAAATCCTTCTCTTCGCACATTTGGGAAGCATCTCTTAAAGATACCTACAGGGATGGGTACATTAATCTTTAATGCAAATAAGGCGTTTGCATGTATCCATGATTGTGTAATGGCACTATAATTTAAACCCGTAGTGGTGTGATCCATGAAACGGAAGATCCTAAAATGGTTTATATGAAAGACGTCCCGGTCAGTTTCTCCAAAGGTATTTAACAATGTCTCCAGTGTTTCCAAGTCATATTTCTTCCTGTAATATCCTAAAAATTTATCAGATTTAAAGATACCAAACGTTCTATTTTCATGCAAGCAAAGCCTTGAAGCCTTTTTGGCATCTTTTTTTTGTATCCTTACCGTTAATGCCTCGATTCGTTTTGCCAGTCTTTTACACTGAACGAAATTGCCACCGGCATAAGACAGGAGGAATCGCATTCGATCGGTGTTGGTAAAATTGCCTTTTTCACGATTCAACTTCGCCAGATACCATACACAGCGTTTTTCCTTAAGACCGTTTGTTCGTATCGAGACCATTTCAAAATCGATTACGATTATCTTTTTGCTCCCGATTTTATCACGATATACCAAAAAATTATCCAGTGAAAATGCGTCCTGTTGTACACCCGATGCATGAACATTTTTTGCAAGTTTGCCAAATTTCCTTAAGATGTCCCTTCTCTCTTCCAGAAGGGCGTCGCTTCGAAAGTATTCCCTGAGTGAGTGACTGTCCTTAATTTCTCGTATGATTAAATATGATTCTTTCGTAAAAATGCGTTTTCGTTCTCCGTAAGCAACGGGCACTTCTACCGGAATACCTCTGATTGCAGCAAGGCAGGTCGTGTTAAATTCATGAAATCCGCGAGAGTCTTTGAAAAGCTGTTTTATCTTTTGTAACAGATTCGGATAGTTGTATATCTTGATGAGGTAAGCCTCCTTCTTGCTTTCACGGACAATTTCCCATTTACCCATTTTCTTGTACCGATGTCGTCTGAACAGGGGATTTGCCAGGAGTGTATCACTGGTGCTTTCTTTCATCTGCTCAAGATAGGGCGCGAGAAATGCATGATGGTTATGGATAATCCAATGAACCTGTCCAAACGTTTTTGAGATATAGCCTTTGAATGCAGAAGTGTCCGATATAGAAAAAGGAGAAGTAATGAAACAGAGTATATGTCGAAGGAATTGCATCTAAATTTGAGATCGCATCTTAACCGCGGGCATTTTTTACTTTATTGTCCTGAGCCCGTTCCCAGAGTTTTACATATTTTACAAAAAGATAGAAGGCGCTCGAGACCGCGATAACAAACCCGGGCAGGCCGTCTAAAAAACCTTTCCTGAGAAAATATCCCCTGATAAACTTAAAGAGGGGCCTGAAAATTAACTGGAATAAGCTAAAACCCCTGCCACGCCCAGTCATGACATTGGCAAAGACCGTGGAATAGTTGTCAATTGTCCTCAATTGATGGGAAAAGTTTTTATAGTTAAAGTGATACAAATCGTGTTTCAGGTATCGGGTCTTGCCATCCACAATCACCCGTCCATGAGGATTTGTCCCTTGCCACTGTCCGTACCCTTTCTTAAAGAACCGCAACTGATAATCAGGATACCAATCACCGTGGCAAATCCACCGGCCAAGGTAAAAACTACGCCTGGGAAAAAAGAAGCCTATACTGTTGCCGGGGTTATTAACCGCTTCTTTGATTTCTTCAGCAAGTCCGGGAGATAGCCTTTCGTCGGCATCCAAACAAAGGACCCAGTCATTCTTTGCCAAACCAATCGTGTAGTTCTTCTGATCGATATTTCCAGGCCACGCCCGCTGATACACCCTGCTGGTATATTCCCTGCAAATATCCACCGTCTTATCCGTACTGAATGAATCCACTACAATAATCTCGTCCACCCATTTTATGCTCTCAAGGCAATCATGGATACGAGATTCCTCATTGAGAGTAATAATGCAGGCAGATATGGGAAGTTTCTGGTCCATCACAAATTACCTTTTGTTTGTTATTATGGTGAACTACACTGAATCAGAAATCTACCCTTGGGAATGATTGATTTGATAAGAAACCGCACAAATATTTTGTTGGGCAAGGTCGGATATTTCAGGGTTTAATTAGATTGTCAAAGGCAACGACTCTGGCAGCCGCACGGTTTTAACCTGCGTGGACACCTCTGGTAAACATGGAATTGTGAAATAGCCATGGCGCAGACTGAAGATTGCGGCTACAAATTTTGAATTTCCTATCCGTTAAAATTAACCGTTTCACTCTTCAGTCTCTCCCTGAGGACCTTCTCCAGAAATCTGTTCTTCCTCGGTTTCTCCCCTTAACGTTTCTTCAGTACCCTCTTCAACCTTTGTCGCTTCCGGGACAACCCGCGCAACGGAAACCAGTTTATCTCCTTCCTCTATAGAAAAAAGCTTGACCCCCTGAGTATTCCTTCCGATGGCGCGAATGGTATTCACCGGTGTGCGTATAACCTTTCCACGTGCCGTAATCATAATCAATTCATCTTCTTCTCTCACATCGATCAGCGCCACGACCTTTCCGTTCCTGTCGGTAGTTTTGATGTTAATAACCCCCTGGCCGCCCCGATGGTGAACGGGATATTCCGCAAAATCGGTCCGCTTTCCGAATCCATTCTCGCAAACAGCCAACAGGGATGCATGCTCGTCTACAATCACGATATCCCTGACCTTATCATCCTCTTTGAGCGTGATCCCTTTCACCCCATGGGTGACACGCCCCATGGTCCTGACGTCTTCTTCGGAAAAACGCATGGCCTTTCCCTGTTCGGTGCCAAGGATGATATCCTGTTTACCATTTGTTAATTTAACACCGATCAATTTATCCCCTTCATCCAGGGTAATAGCAATAATCCCACCTTTTTTGGGATTGCCATAGGCATTCAACACCGTCTTTTTAATAATCCCGTTGCTGGTCGCCATGACCAACTGCCGTTCATCAAAATCTCTTACGGGAATGAGAGAGGTTACATTTTCACCTTCTTTTAATTCCAACAAATTAATAAGCGCACGGCCCTTGGCCGTTCTGGCCATCTGCGGAATATCGTAAACCTTGAGCCAGTAAACCCGACCCTGGTCAGTGAAAAACAGGATGTAATCATGAGTCGATGCCACAAACAAATGCTCTATGAAATCCCCTTCTTTCATATCAGCTCCGGCAACACCTTTGCCGCCACGGTGCTGTTTCCGGTAGGCTGTGAGGGGTAACCGCTTGATATATCCTTCGTGGCTGATAATTACCGCGACGCTTTCCTCTGCTATGAGGTCTTCTAAATTTAACTCGGTAACAGCGCCAACTATCTCGGTACGACGCTTATCACCAAAGCGCTCTTTAACTTCTGCGACGTCCTTTTTAATAATGTCCAGCACCAATTTTTCGCTGGCCAGGATGGCTTGATATCCTTTAATATCGGCGCATAACTTTTTATACTCCTCTTCGAGCTTTCCTTGCTCGAGCCCCGTCAACCTCTGGAGTTTCATGTCCAGGATGGCGTTGGCCTGAAGCTCCGAGAGGGAAAATTCACTCATGAGCCCCTGGCGCGCGCTCTCAACAGAATCGGATGTCTTGATTAACTGTATGATCCTGTCGATATTTTTGAGTGCAATTCGCAACCCTTCCAGGATATGGGCCCTTGCCTGTGCCTTCTCCAGCAAATATTTCGTTCTGCGGATGATAACGACCTTTCGATGCTCGACATAGTAAATCAGCATCTGTTTCAGGTTAAGCGTTTCTGGCCGGTTGTTAATCAGGGCAATCATGATGATACTGAAGCTATCCTGGAGTTTTGTATGTTTGTAAAGCTGGTTTAAAACAACCTCTTCGTCCTCCCCCTTTTTCAAATCAATAACCAGGCGGCTCCCCTCCCGATCGCTTTCGTTGCGGATATCCGAGATGCCTTTCAGTTGTTCTTCCCGCACCAATTCCGCAATGCGCTCTAAAATATTATCCCTGTTAAGCTGATAGGGTATCTCGGTTACGACAATACTCTTTTTCCCACTCTTGGCCGTTTCTATGTGTGCACGCGCCCGCACCGTAATCGTCCCGCGACCGGTTCGGTATCCCTCCTTAATTCCTTCCGTACCACAGATTAATGCCCCCGTGGGAAAATCAGGACCTTTGATAATCTTCATTAACTCATCAATGGTGACCTCAGGATTATCGATGACCGCAACAATTCCATCACAGATCTCATTCACGTTATGCGGTGGAATACTCGTGGCCATACCCACTGCGATACCGGAGCAGCCGTTGCAGAGTAAATTTGGAAATTTCGAAGGAAGGACAACAGGCTCCATGCGTGTATCATCGTAATTGGGTATATAATCAACCGTCTCCCTCTCCAGATCTTCCATAATCACCATGGTAGCTTCCGTCATGCGGGCTTCTGTATACCTCATGGCCGCCGGTGGATCTCCATCGATGGAGCCAAAGTTCCCTTGCCCCTCTATTAACGGGTACCGGTAATTAAAATCCTGCGCCATACGGACGAGGGTAGGATATACCACCTGCTCGCCGTGGGGGTGATAGTTACCCGTTGTGTCGCCTGCTATCTTGGCACATTTTCTGAATTTAGAACGGGGGCCTAAACCAAGGTCATTCATGGCAACCAGGATGCGTCTCTGTGATGGTTTCAGGCCATCCCTCACATCGGGAAGCGCACGGCTCATGATAACACTCATGGCGTAACTGAGATACGAATCCTTCATCTCTTCTTCGATAAATAACTCTTTTATATTTTCTCTCTTCTCAACCATGCAACTGTTACCTTATTAAAATTTGTTTTTTAGTATCCTAAGCCGAACGCATGTGGCGCAACATTTATTATGCCGCTATCCTGCGAACTGAAATCCGCGCTACACAAGGCAGACGCTAAATTTTTTTACAGAAAATGTAAAAATATCTTTATGAAATTCGTGTGTCATCAACAACAAAAGGATTGTTTTTCTTTTCTTCTGCAATCGTTGTTGATGGACCATGACCGGGATACACTATCGTTTTATCATCCAGCACGAATAATCGCTCTTTAATAGCCCGAATGAGACTTTCCTGACTACTTCCGGGAAAGTCTGTCCTGCCAACACCTTCTTTGAAAAGGGTATCTCCGGAAAACAACACCGGAGGTCTTCCGTTTTCCTGGTTCTTGCTGTACAAACATATCCCACCAGGGGTATGGCCAGGGGTATGAATTACTTCAAACACGGATCCCCCAACAGTAACGGTGTCTCCATCCCTGAGCAACCGGTCTGCTGCAGGCGACCGCACCGTTCTCCCTCCATAGAAAGCAGCAAGGATAGAAAGGTTTTTTGCGGGGTAAGGGAGCATATCCTGATCTGCCTCATGCACGCAGATTTGAATATCAGGATAGGCCTTTTTAAGCTCGGTATTGGCGCCGATATGATCACCGTGTCCATGGGTAATTACAATTATTTTTGGAAGCAATCGCCTATTTTTTAAAAATTCAATAATGTTTCTTCCGTCCGCGCCCGGATCAATAATCATTGCATCGGCAGCATCTGTGTCAATAACAATGTAGCAACATACCTCCAAAGGTCCTACCGGTATCTTTTGTACAAGCATACGTTACCTTCTACTTTGATCGTAAATAATTTTCGATCAATTCTTTAAGTTCACAGTGGCCTTTATTATCCCAGAGCCCGATAATTTTCCGTTCTCGCTCAGCGTTTTCTACCAAATCCGAGGCGTGTGCTGCATTCTTCATGATGTCCTCTCCATAAATCCTGCGTACCTTGCCAGGTTCGCCCTTCTTCGAGTCGGTTGGGCCGAGAATATTCCGTATCTTATAAATGGCGTCCGGGCCCCGATACAACAGGGCCAGACAACGCGCTATGCCCGGCTTTTTCTTATCGGCTGAACTTGTCTTTTCAGGATCCAGCCCCGTCATGTACTGTATAATCTTATTGAATTCATGCATGGCATTCATATCTTTGAGTTGTTCCGCCAATTGTTCGGCGTGGCTGCTGACGATCGTATCCGGCACTTCAAACGTAAAGACGGATTGTAAACTTTCTTTTAGCCTGCCTGCGATCTTTTCCGGTTTGGGTTTTAATTTTTCCCGAAAGATGTTGATTAACGGACCGTAAAACTCCTCAGCCTGTGCAATACTCATTCTCAGGAGCTTTACCCCGACAATAAATAAACCCGACCTTGAAAACATGTCAATAATATTTCCTGGCAGAGGACTTTGTTCCTCAAAGGGTTTCAGGATGACTAAGGTCGTCTCAGCCTTGATCCCTTCAGGAAACTTGACAATATCCTCCAGAACCCCGCCATCAGTCGGTAAATACTCGGCAAATAAGGCTAATTGTTTAGCGTTCGTGTTATGGTCTACTGCGGATACAACTGCCGGTTCGAAATATTCGACTGTACCGTCGGCACTCTCCACAAAATCTCCAAAGCTCCCACGGATGGTATGCCCCTGGAAACTGGTAATAGGTCCTATCACATCATCTTTTAATTTTTCGAGGGCACGGGGACCCTTGAAGAAGAGAAGTACCGTCCGATTGGTAATTCTAAACTTGTTCACCTTACGAAAGGTACTGTTGATATAATCCGTCATGACCTTTTTCCATGCAGGTTTGCAGTCCTGCTCTTCGATGGTTGCACAATATTTATCGATAAAGGCATCGCTGGGTGCAAACATCGTTGCCCCTACAATCTCCAGGTTTGTCAACGAAAGCAGGCGGCCCAGAATACCACCGGTACGGCTCTTTAAAAGGCTATAAGGAGTAATTAATGCATAGGTCAGTTCATCCGCCATAGGTTCGTTTTTTCTCCAAAATCAGAATAATAAACAATAAAAATGAATTTTAAACCAGCAATATTAACACAATGAATCAGACAGGTCAAATATTTTTAGCAGGGGCGAGGCATTTGTGGCTTGAATATAAACGCATTTCTATCTATGGCCTGGCAAATGCTTCATCCCTATCATAAAAATATCTCTGTTGTTTATTTACCGTAAAAACCGGAGAAAACAAAAAGGACGGATCTTAGGGAGAAGGGACTTCGGAGGGAAAGGCTAAATCCAGCCTTTTACACCAGCGCAAGCAGGTCTGCCTGATTGATCCGGCAAGACCCCTGACCAAAGAGTTCGCGGATGCAAGATAAAAAGGCATCCGTTATCGTTACAAAATACTGACTGGAAGTCCTGATTAATGCGCTCGTCTGATCGGATGTGCCAATTTCAAGAAAAAGAGGGCGTGTGCCGCAGTGTTTCCTGACAGTGTCCTTGAGTTGAATTAATTTCGACTCGTCGAATTGAGATGCATCAATCCGGATTGTTATGCATTTGACCAAACGCGTTAACGCATCCTTTTCGGCAATCATCTCTTTCATCCTCACGGTGGGGGCAGCGCTCTGGAAACCAATCTGCCCCTTTATGAAAACGATCTCGTCAATGGTTAAAAGGGACTGACAGGCCTTTATCTCTTTGCTAAAGGCAATACATTCCGTGACACCCTTCATATCTTCTAAGGTGATGTACATCATGGGGTCGCCCCGCTTGGTAGTGCTGGGCCTGAGCTTGGTAATAATGCCCCCGATAACCACTTCTTCCCCCTCGGCATGTTCAGGTATGTCTGCGGAAGACACCGTGGATAATTGTTTGATTTTTTCTTTATAAGCATGTAAGGGATGCGAGCTCAAATAGAAACCCAGGCTTTCCTTCTCTGCCTGGCGCATCTCCTTTTCAGACCACCTCTCTACATCAACCTCTTCCATAGAATCCCTTTTCTCTGACAGATCTAAACCGCTGGATATATCGAAGAGAGATTTTTGCCCTATCCGCCTGTCCTTATTTGCTATACTGCCTACCTGCATGACAGTATCAAGTCCTGCGAGCAGTTTTGCCCGGTTATCCTGCAACGAGTCAAAGCACCCCGCTTTGATCAACGACTCAAGTACCTGTTTATTGACAACCCGCAGGTCAACCCGTTTGCATACATCCAGGATTGAAGTGTACCGTCCTCCTTTGCTCCTGGACTGGATTACGGACTCGATCGCCTTATCACCTACGTTCTTGATTGCACCTAATCCAAACCGTATCTTATTTCCGTTGGAAATCGTGAAGTCGTTTTGACTTTCATTAATATCGGGGGGAAGCACATTGATGCCCATGTGACGGCAGTCCTCAATATAATCCACAATCTTATCCATATTCTGTTTTTCGCAACTGAGCTGAGCGACCATATACAGCACCGGATAATTCGCCTTCAAATAAGCCGTCTGGTAAGTAATCACCGCATAAGCGGCGGAATGGGACTTGTTGAAGCCATATCCTGCAAAATACTCCATCAATTCGAATATACTTGTGGCAGTTTCCTGAGCAATCCCATTTGATACAGCGCCGTTTATGAATTGGCCTTTGAATTTTGCCATAATCTCCGGCTTTTTCTTTCCCATGGCCTTACGGAGGTTATCGGCCTGATTCAAGGTAAAACCCGCTAAACGATTGGCAATACGCATGACCTGCTCCTGATAGAGGATTACCCCGTAGGTTTCCTTCAGGATAGGTTCAAGGGAAGGGTGAAGATAGGCGACCGCCTCCTTGCCATGCTTTCTGTTGATAAAGGAGTCCACCATTCCGCTCTGCAGGGGACCGGGTCTGTACAAGGCCACCAGCGGCAAGATATCGGCAAATTTGTCCGGTTTTAGTTTCTTTAACAATTCCCTGAATCCACGACTGGTTTCTACCTGGAAAACGCCCTTCACATCACCGCGTGATAACAATTCATAAGTCTTCCTGTTATCCATGGGAATCTTTGCGAGATCGATATCCTCCCCCGTAGTCTCCCGGATCAGCTTAAGGGTTTTGTCGATGACCGTTAGCTTCCGAACACCGAGAAAATCCGCCTTTAACAACCCGATCTTGTCTACCAGTATTTCATCGTAAAATTGTGTCGTGACTACGTCGCCATTTTTCGCCAGGGGGACATATTCGGTTAACGGTTCGTCCGAAATTACAATGCCCGCAGCATGGACTGATGCATGGCGGCATAGCCCCTCCAGTTTTTTAGAAATGTCAAATAATTCATGGATATGCTTTTCATTTTCGTACAATGCTCTTAATGCAGGTTCCTGCTCCAATGCCTGTTTTAAGGTTATATTGAGCGTATTGGGAATAAGTTTAGCCACCTTGTCGACTTCTGAGAGAGGAATATTCATCACCCGTCCCACATCCCGGATGACTGCCTTTGCCTTCATTGTCCCAAAGGTAATGATCTGGGCAACGTTACTGTCGCCGCCATATTTTCCCCGAACGTACTGGATTACCTTTTCACGGCCTTCCGCGCAAAAATCGATATCCAGATCGGGCATGGAAATCCTTTCTGCATTCAGAAACCTCTCAAATAATAAATCGTTTTCAATGGGGTCGATATTCGTAATGTTGAGCACATAGGCAACCAGGCTGCCGGCCCCGGAACCCCGACCCGTAGCCGGGATACGGTGTTGCACGGCAAAATGGATAAAATCCCAGACAATCAAAAAATAATCCACAAAACCTGTACTTTCGATAACCTTAAGTTCATAGTCCAGACGCTCACGGATCTTTTGTGTGATGGACCCATATTTTTGAATGGCGCCCTCCTCGCAGAGTTTTCTCAGATAGGCGCTGTTGGACATGCCGTTTGGTGCGATAAATTTAGGCAGGTGCATCTTTCCGAAGGCCATTTCCACATTGCAACGTTCAGCAATTTTTAAGGTATTTTCAATAGCCTCGGGTATGTGCTGAAAGACCGTATTCATTTCCCGAAAATTTTTAAAATAAAATTCGTTCGTTCCGAAGCGCAGCCTTTGAACGTCTGAGAGGTGCTTTCCCGTATTAATGCAGAGCAGGGCATCATGTGCTGTAGCATCATCCATATTCATGTAGTGAATGTCATTTGTCGCAACAAGAGGGATGCCGAATCTCTTTCCTATCTCCGCCGCTTCTGACACCAATTTTGACTGTTGTTCAAGCCCATTGTTTTGTACTTCTAAATAAAAATGATCCGGCCCAAAGATATCCTTGTACTCCTTTGCCACATTGAGCGCATCTTCAAAACGATTGTTCATTAAATAACGATTGAGTTCAGAGGTCATACACCCGCTCATGCAAATGATCCCGTTGGAAAGGGTTTTCAGGAGTGCTTTATCGATCCTTGGTTTATAGTAAAAACCTTCCAGATATGCCGATGTGGTAAGTTTTAAAAGGTTGCGGTATCCTTCGTTATTTTCCGCCAGAAGAGTAATATGATTAATCGCTTCCTTTCCGTTTTTTGATTCTTTATCAAAACGACTGCCCTGTGCCACGTATGCCTCGTAACCTAAAATGGGCTTTATTCCTTTCGATTTTGCCGTCTCGTAAAATTCCACGGCGCCGAACATGTTTCCATGATCGGTAAGGGCGAGGGCTGGCATCTTCAGTTGAATGGCCCTGTCAACAAGATCGCTAATTTTGCAGGCACCGTCAAGAAGGCTGTATTCACTGTGGACGTGGAGGTGGACAAAATTGTCTTTGCTCATAAATCGTTCTCTTCGGTTAAAAATTATGATGTATCTTTCTTAATTGTTTTATTATGATAATATCATTCAGAAAATCAAGCTCAATTTGATAACAAATTTACTGATAACAATTTTACTTGAAACCAGACATATATTTTGCTATCATTTCAGCGTTTCGATTTTGTCAAAACTGTCTTTAAATAACCTAAAAGTTTGCATAATTATATGTAAGAACTTAACTACAGTACATCAAAAAGGGGGGCTGCTATGTCTAGTTGTAATACGAAAGCAAAAGCAATTATGGTCGTTTTAGTGGGTCTTTTCGGACTACTGTGTGTCGGTTTTGCCGTATCGGTTACGGAAAAGTACAGATTGCAAAAGGAACGGGTACATGCCCTTGAAAGGCAGCTTGGCGCCGGACGCAAAGAGGTCTTGAAGGTTCCTGAATTAATGGAAAACTTAGATAAAGTAGAAGTTGCAAAGAAAGAGGTTGAAGATAAATTAACAACCTGTGCAACCGAAAAGGATGATTTGTCTGCAAAGGCTGCTGAATTACAGAAGGAAGTTGATACTTTCGCCGCCATCAAGGCAGCAGTTGGAGTACAGATCGGTGGTTTGCAAACTACTATTCAGGAACAGCAAAGTAAACTTGCCGAATTAGAAAATGCAAGAAACAAATTAGCAGAACAGCTTACTTCGATTGAATCTGAGAGCAAGACCGTATCCGAAAAGTTTCAATTGCAAATCGATGACATAAAGAGGAGTAGTGACGAGACAAAAAATCAGCTCGTTTATTATACAGAGGCAAAGAAAATTGCCGATCAGGAAATTGCAGAAAAGCAAAAGACAATTGAAGGACTCCAAAAGGCGAAAGAGAATTTAGAGAAAGAACTAGCCAAGATTAAGGAGGCGGGTCCATCGGTTATTCCTGAAACTTCTTCTACATCAGGCCCCCATTTTCCACTTATGGAATCTGGCAATCCTCCGGCAGAAGAGTTGGACAAAACCTTTGCCTTATTGCGCGAAAGGGTTACATCGCCCTCCCTATCTCTGGATGAGGTAAGCATATTGCTTTCCAGAATGGAAAAGGCGCTAAAAAATTTAAAATAAAATCCTGCACTACTTATTTCATGCCGTGTTTATACAGATTTTTTTGAGGGGGAGGGTCGACACCTTCTCCCCTCTTGTCTGTTGCAAATCGTTTCATTCGTTCTTTTTCTTCTCTTTATATTTACTGGTTATTTAATCCAAATCCTCATGATACCCAGCGATAAAATCTCATACTTTTATCCTTTCAGAGGCTTCAAAAAACTTCTTGCCTTATCTTTTGTTTCATGATAGTATGAAGGCTTCAACTAATAGTTAAATCGGCGGCTTCGCCAAGTGGACTAAGGCCACGGTTTGCAAAACCGTTATCCTGGGTTCGAATCCCAGAGCCGCCTTTTTGCAAGAATATCAGACACGAATTCACTCGAATAAAGAATTTCATGTGAGCCCATGACCGAACGATAATCAAAAAAAATATCATTGGGCGAGTGGTGGAATGGCAGACACGAAGGACTTAAAATCCTTTGACCGTAAAAGGTTGTGTGGGTTCGACTCCCACCTCGCCCATATACGGGTTAGGGTATGGATTAGATGCAGCTATGGTTTATCATTGATAAAGCCGCCATAATTTATGGAACTTATTTAATTTGTAATTTGTTATTAGGGTACTTTTATGGATATTATTAAATTGCAAAAATATCTTATGTTTAAACCAAAAACTGCCATAGATATCAGTCCTGAAATTTATGAGGCACTCTGTCAGATTACTGTAAAGAATCCGCGGCTTTCTGTTAATCTTCTCATTGATATTGCACTAGATTACATTTCAAACCTGAAAGAAGAAGACCTCCTGAAGCTTATCACTGAATATTATGGAAGGACGCATATCTCACCTCCCTCTGAGTAGATAAATTTTGTTGTTTCAAGCCAAAGTTATTTTTATTAAGGAGTAGTTATGGTAAAAGGAATCGCTGTTTTCATAGTTTTTTCTTGTTTGTTTGCACTATCCATCTGTGGCTGTGGGAAAAACGAATCGGGTAGCCCTCAATTAGGCAGCCAGACAACAGAACAAGACTTTGCAAAGATACACAAAAATGTTAACTTCCAGCAAGAAGACAAGGAAAAAATGCATGGATTGGGAATGACATCTGAAGATGGCGCCTCTGGAGGACACGGCATGGTCAGTGTCCATGGCAAGAAGGAAAAGGTGGATCCTAACAAGGTAATTGCTACTGTTAATAACGAAAAAATTCTCCGCAAGGACCTGGACAAGATCCTGGATCGGTTCAAAAACCACATAAATCCGGCCGCATTAGTTTCTATGGAACAACAGATTACCGATCAACTCGTGACACAGAGTTTATTAAGGCAATTTGTTGTAGAAAAAAAACTCACAGTACAAGATGGAGTAGTAGAAAAAGAAATTGCCAAAATGCGGGATAATATAAAAAATAATCCCGCTACGAAAGATAGAACTCTGGAACAGTTTTTGGAATTTCAAGGCAGCAATATCGATGAATTAAAAACCGCAATCAATATGTCCGCGGCAATCGAGAGCTATGTGTCCAAAGATGTCGATGATAAAAAGATGGAGGATTATTTTATAAAAAATATTAGTAATTTTAACGGTGAAACCGTAACGGCGAGCCACATATTGATCGACACAAAGGGAAAAAAAGAGCAGGCAGAAATAGACAGTGCAAGGGCAAAGATAGAGGCCATTAAAAAAGAACTTGATGGGGGTGCTGATTTTGCTGAACTGGCGAAAAAATATTCCGACTGCCCAACGGGAAAGACTGGTGGAGAATTAGGTACTTTCCCCCGGCATGGCGCTATGGTAGAAGAGTTCTCAAGGGCCGCATTTGCCACAGAAGTGGGTAAAGTTAGCGACCCTGTAAAGACTGAATTTGGATATCACTTAATAAAGGTTACCGCAAAGACGTCTCCCAAGGATGTAAGTTTCAGCGAAGTGAAAGACAAGGTGCGGGAAGAATTGGTTGCCCTTTGGATGAATACCCTGATTAAGGACCTGAGGGAAAAGGCAAAGATTGAGATTACCCAGCAATAATGGAAACCGCACATTTTCTCAATCAAATATCTATAAATTTATACTGGCTTTGCTTCATAGTTTATTCAACCTATTGGGGTCTCGGATTCACCCGATGGAAACTGCGCTTCCCCATTTTATTGGGGATGGTAGTTCTTCACCTTATAACCATCACGCTCCGTGGCATATCGATAGAGTATTTCCCTTTAACCAATAAATTTGAATCCTTTAATGCCTTTACCGCCGCTACGTTTATTATATTGCTCATAAATGCTAAAACGGAAAGTCGTATATATCGTATGTCCCTGTTCGGGGTTGGATATTGCTTTTTCGTAGCAGCCGCATTTTTCCCCAAAGGATTAAGCTATGCCCCGCCGCTGATGCTTACGATCTGGTATATATTGCACGTTCCACTTTCCTTCTTTTGTTATGCCCTGTGGGTTAGTGCTATGGCTGCCGCCGTAGCACGTTATTTCACATCGGGCGAAAAGAAGCCCTATGATCAGATTATTGACTCGGGGTTTCAATATGGACTTATTATCTTTTCAATCTCGATGATTTTTGGTGGGTTATGGGGATATGTGGCCTGGGGAGCGTATTTCCTCTGGGATGCAAAGGTTGTCTGGTCTGTGATTATATGGTTTTTTTACGCCACGTGCCTGCATCTGGATTACTGGCAGGAGGCCAAACGATTCAAACCCCCTATGGCTATTGTTGGATTTCTAATACTCTTAATGACATACGTCGGCACCAGCTTTTTAATTGGCAGTTCTCACAGTTTTCGATAATAAAAATTCCCCTAAATTCCCTTTTAACAAAAGGAGGCAAGAGGGGGATTACCATGGTATACCATGAAAACGATCTACGATATATTTAAATCACAAAAACTAGGAATTATTATAGGATTTGCAGTCACCGGGCTGCTTATTATCGGCAGTTTCATCATGAACTTCAATCCCCGCAAATATGCAGGACTTTCCGGTGAGGATATTTCCTTTTTTTTCATTCACAAGGACCCGCTTCATATCTGGTTTTATCTCCTCTTCCTTGCCTGCATTCTCTATGGTATTAATACCTCTTTGTGCACCCTCGACTCGATCATAAAAAAAGCAAAAGGCGGCGTAAAGAAGATTCCCCTGTATGGAGCATCAGTCGTACATTTTGGATTTGTAATTACCCTGATTGCACACCTCATTGGTGGACTCTATTCGTCAACGGAACCTCCAGTATCCGTGGCAGGCGAGTGGACAGACCTGGGTGGCGTTGAAATGAAGGTTACAAACCTTGAGACAAGTTCATATCCCAATGGAATGCCTAAAATAATAACGGCATCCGTTACGGTCCGAAAAGATGGCATCGAATTCTCAGACACTCTTGGTTACAACAATCCGGTTCTGTTGCAACATGGTATCTTCGAAATCCTCATGCAGGATTACGGCTGGATCACATCAAGCATGGTCTTTAAGATAGACAACCGCACCTGCAATCTGAAGATTAACGAAACCTTTAATGCAAACGGCACTCAGGTGCGTGTCGCCGATTTATATACGCCTCCACAGTATCGTTATCCCGTGGTAAAATTAATTTCTACGACAGAAAACAATGAAACGCAACAAACTTTTTTACCAATCGGGGAAAATAATGCAAAAGTGATCCAGGGGACAAAGATTGTTTTTGCTGACGTTGCTTCTGAGCCAGGCGTTCTCGTCGGCGTAAAAAACAACCCCAGCATTCCACTTACTTTTGTGACTATCTTCTTCTTCTCTATCGGTATGATTCTCGTACTTATCAGAATTATCGGCAGGACGATCAGCAACTAGCGAGACGACAGTGCGTGCCTCATTTTCTTGCTTCCTTAATCAACCGCACGAATCACATATTTATGAATAAGACCTGCTTCAACCCCTACAAGCATGGCTTCAAATGGTTTTATACTACCTTTAGGAATATCTGGTATCGTAAATTCTTCTTTTTTAACGAGCAAATCGCGATCATCATATATCTCTAACTTAAATTTCGCAAAACGATAGTTCTTTTCCGACCTATTAGTTATCTCACCGGTAAAAAGTACATTATCGCCAAATGGATTGAACCGCACCTTTCTTACAAAAAATCCATTTCCAATGTCTTCAAAGCCATCCGCTATAAAAGATTTCGAAGTCTCCATACCAGCGACCTCTTTTTTGGGCGCTTTTGAGACACCCATCGAAAGATTTTTTTCCAAAGCATTTACGCGTTTTTCCAGGGACTCAACCCTCGCTATCAGATTTGAGATAACGATCTCCAGCATATTCAACTTATCCGATAAATCTTGAGCACATACCGTATGCTCAAATATCATGGAAACTATCAGTGATACCAGCCCTATTAAAAACTTTCTCATCGCCAACCTCATATTCAATATCCTAAATACTTTACATATACAAAGGGAAAGATGTGTCTTTTTTCAATAACAACTACCTTTTGGTGAGTGATACTATCATATTCCAAACTCGTAGCGCAAGTGTAATTCATTGGAATTATTATACATAACAGTAAACTACCAAAAACCGTGAATCTTGACAAGACATATGATAATTGCTATTATTTGAACTTATAATTTAAAAAAAGCCCTTATACCCCTTTACCAAATACCTTCATGCGATATATTCTGACTATTCGATACGGTGTCTTAAAAAACACATCCGATTTTTTTGCACCATTTAATACCGTGAAAAAAGGAGACCCCGTTATTATTCGTTCTCATCGAGGCGTAGAGTTTGGCGAGGTCGTCATAAAAGTCAAAGAGATTGCAGATGATGCCTCCATTGAAAATCTTGGAGAAGTCTTGCGCAAGGCAACCACTGATGATAAAGAAAAACAAAAAAAAATAACGGATGATTTAATTCCTGCCGAATTCAAATTTTGCCAAAGAAAAATAAAAGAACACAAGCTCCTTATGAAACTGGCCCACGTTGAACACTTATTTGGAACCAAAAAAATCATCTTCTATTATCTCGCCAGTGGACGTGTAGATTTTCGGGAGCTGGTAAAAGATCTGGCAAAAGAATACCAGGCGCGCATAGAGATGAAACAAATCGGGGTTCGGGATGAGGCACGGCTTTTGGCCGATTACGAACATTGTGGACGGGAGTTGTGTTGCAGATCCTTCCTCAAAAACCTCGAACCTGTCACCATGAAAATGGCAAAAAATCAGAAAGCCACATTAGACCCCTCTAAAATCTCTGGGAGATGTGGCCGTCTCATGTGTTGTTTACGTTACGAAGATAATGTTTATGAAGATTTAAAATACAATCTGCCAAAGAAAGGTTCTATCGTTAAAACTGCAAAGGGTATTGGAGAAGTCGTTAATTATGACGTATTACAACAGCAAGTCACCATTGAGTTGCATAATGGAAGCAAGATCCATATGTCCATCCATGACATTATAGACAGAGTAAGAGAACCCGTGCGACAAAAGGAAACGGCGTGCGATCGCCCCTGCGAAAAGGATTGTGATCTTGAGTAAACGCACCTTTTATCTTACAACACCCATTTACTATGTCAATGATGTGCCCCATATCGGCCATTCTTATACGACGATTGCCGCTGACGTACTGGCAAGATATAAAAGGGCCAAACACTTCGACGTATTCTTCTTGACCGGAACTGACGAGCATGGGCAAAAAATCCAAAAGGCGGCACAGTCCTGTAATAAAACCCCCATAGAATTCGTCAATACCGTGGTGGAAAAATTCAAGACTTTGTGGAACAGGCTCGACATCTCCAACGATGATTTCATACGGACAACTGATGAGCGTCACTGCCGTCGCGTTCAAAAGATCTTTCAACAAATCTATGAAAGCGGGGATATCTATCTGGGGGAATACGAAGGATGGTATTGTATCCCCTGCGAAAGCTTCTGGATTGAATCACAGCTCAAAGAAGGGAAATGCCCCGAATGCAACCGGGGAGTCGAAAAAGTAAGGGAGAAAAATTATTTTTTCAGATTATCAAAATACCGGAACCGCCTTCTCGAATATTACGAGAAACACACCCATTTTATCCAGCCCGAATCGAGAAGAAATGAATTATTACAAAGAATCAAATCTCCGGTAGAAGACATCAGTATCAGCCGCTCTGCTGTAGAATGGGGCATTCAGGTTCCCGCAGATCAAACCCACACCATTTATGTCTGGATTGATGCCCTTCTGAACTATATTACCGCATTAGGTTACGATGATGATTTACAAAAATTCCAGAAATACTGGCCTGCAAGCGTCCATATTATCGGAAAAGAAATTCTCTGGTTTCATGGCGTTATCTGGCCGGCAATACTCATGTCCCTGAAAATAGACTTACCCTATAAAATCTTTGCGCATGGCTGGTGGACTATTGAGGGCCAAAAGATATCGAAATCCCTGGGAAATGCAATTGACCCGCTCAGTATCATTCAATCTTATGGCACAGATGCTTATCGATATTTTTTACTGAGAGAAGTTCCCTTTGGTTCAGATGGGAACTTTTCTTACAGCGCTCTTATTCATAGAATTAATTCCGATCTCGGTAACGACCTGGGCAACTTATTACAACGCACATTAACCATGATCGAAAAATATTTTAACGGGACCATCCCGGAGGTCACCATCACAGATGATGAGCTTAGAAGTGCTTCACAGGACACCCATGAAAAAATGGGTCATGCAATGGATGAACTCCAATTCAGCAGGGCGCTTGAGATTATTTGGGAATTTATAGGCCGTGTCAATAAATTCATAGAAGATAAGAAGCCCTGGTCGCTGGCTAAAACAAGCGCTACACGGCCTCAGCTTGCCGCAATCATCGGCACATTAGCCAGGGCTATTAAAGACATCTCCATTTTTATCTATCCGTTTATGCCTAACACCACTGCTGAAATACAACGACAACTCGGCATCCTGGAAAACAACAGTCCCCCTTGCCTGGAGCTTCAGCAAAGATTTAAGGAAGGTTTCATAACGCAAAAGGTCAAACCCTTATTCCCAAGGATCGAAACTACTTGAGCTATTATCACCGTTTGGAGAAACGTATATGACAAGGACATGGAACAAGATAAAAGAAATTATTAAGAAAGACCCCCGCTATTCCTTACAAGCTTACCAATTTGTATTCGAGGCGCTCGACTATACCACAAATATGCTCGGAAAAAATCAACACAAAACACCAGACGCAGATCGCCATGTATCTGGAAAACAGCTCATGGAGGGGATCAGAAAATATGCTTTAAAACAATTCGGTTTCATGGCGTTAACCGTATTTGATCGATGGGGTATAAAGCAAGATGCCGATTTTGGGGACATCGTCTTTAATTTGGTGGAAAGTGGTCTCATGGGAAAAACGGAAACAGATTCACGGGACGATTTTAAAAATATTTACGATCTCAAGAAGGTCTTTGATGAAGGATTTAAATTTGATGGAAAATATGATATCCAGTTATCATTAAATGCCTTGGGCATCAAAAAAAGATAATTATGGAGCTTCCTTTACACATCGGAAACCGACATTATTATCTTTTCCTTCGGGATAACTGCAGCTTCGATAGGCACTCCTCAGGATATAGTGATGGTTAACCCATGACCCCCCTCTCACCACTCGGAACTTTCCCTCCTCGTACCAATCTTCACACCACTCCCAAACATTTCCAGCCATGTCAAAACAGCCAAAAGGACTCGCTCCCTCCTTTCGGTTGCCAATTGGCGCCGGGGCGCCAGTGTTTGGGTCCAGATTGTAAACAGCTTTTGAAGTATCCGGCTGTGTATTTCCCCATGGATACTCCCTGCCATCGACCCCCCGCGCCGCTTTTTCCCATTCCACTTCATTAGGAAGCCGTTTACCAGCCCATTTTGCATAGGCGACGGCGCCTTTCCAGCTAACACCCACGACAGGTTGTGTTGGCCTGTTAAATCGCTCATTATTCCAAAATAAAGGTTCCTGGGATCCCGTCTCATCGACAAATTTTTTATATTGCAAATTGGTTATGGGAAATTTATCAATATAAAAAGACCCGACATGAATTACCTTTCTTTCCTCACCCATAATAAATTCACCCGATGGTACAAGAACCATTTCAGAACCATCTTTCTCATTAATAATGCTAATCACTCCGGTTTTTGTCATATTATTATATTTAAAGAAAAAGGATCGGGACTAATTATTTTTCACTCTTTACTCATTCTTTCCCATCAACAATCAATGGTATTTTTACCGTATCACCCTCTTTTACCTTATGCGCCTTAAACCAACCTTCGTTCATTTCCAATGCGTATTTGACTTTCTCCCTTGAAACATGCGAATCCAAACTGTAAGGCTTCATGGAGTCGATTTGTACGATTCGGCCATTGGCCTTAATAAAGGCTATAGAAAGGGGAATACGGGTGTCCTTCATCCAAAAAGACAAGCATCTCTCTTTGGGAAAAACGAATAGCATTCCCCCGTTATCTGCCAATGAATCACGATACATTAAACCCAGAATTTGCTCTTCAGGGGTAATTGCCAACTCCACTTTCAACTCAATCCCAGCCACATTTATAGGTAATAAGTTCCTTCTTTTCGGCTCATCCTGACACACCGCCTCAAGGCTAGTATATGCTATACCCACACAAACGAAAAGGATTATGGAGAAAGGCCGGTTCAATTTTTTATTCATAATTATATCACATTCTTTTACAGAATCATAATTAGGGAATATTTTACGAACACAAAAACTAAAGTCAACCTATTTCTGTCCTTGACTTGCCCAAACGAACCAGATATAGTTCCGAATATGCGGTTGGACAAATTAGTTTTCAAAATTTTCAATACCATAAACAAACATCATCTTGTTAAACCTTACGACTCAATCATTGTTGCGGTATCCGGAGGACCAGACTCTGTTGCCCTCCTCAAAAGCCTCCATTCCATTAATTCAACAAAGAACCTTCATCTAAACTTATTCATTGCCCATCTTAATCACCAGCTTCGTGGAAGGCATTCGGAAGAGGACGCGCAATTTGTCGAAAATTTATCAAAAGACCTCTCGTTGCCATTTATTCTGAAAAGCGTAAATATTCAAAAGATTGCAGAGCAAACCAAACGTTCCATTGAAGAAGCGGCTCGTATAGAGAGATACACCTTCTTCAGGGAATTGGCACAAGGATACAACGCATCCGCTGTGGCTGTCGGACATACCGCCGACGACAACATTGAAACCTTTCTTCATCGCATAATCAGGGGGACAGGAACGCCAGGACTTGGAGGAATACCGATACAACGTCCATTAGTCACGGATTCCACGATACAACTTGTACGCCCCCTTCTCTTCGTTTGGAGAAAGGAAATCATTGAATATCTTAAAAAAGAACAATTAAACTACAGAACGGATGCCTCCAATTATGAGCCAAGATACCTCAGAAATAAGATACGACTCGAATTAATCCCGTTATTAGAAAACCAATACAACCCCAATATCAAACCCCTGCTTGCACAGTTATGCCACATCCTCAACATAAATAATGAGCACCTAATCACAGAAGCAAAAAAAATATTAAAAGAGTCCACCGTAGAGGAAAGGGATGACTTATATACCATCAATTCCCATTTTCTGACAACACAACCGAAGATATTACAACACCTGGCATTCAGAGAGATATTGACAAGAATGCAAATACCATTAAAAGAGGTTACCTATGAGCATTATACAAAAATATCTGATGAAATAACCAGGAAAGGAAAGGGGCGATACTTCCAATTACCGGGAAAAGTCTACCTGTGGCACGAACACGGTCTGCTCCATTTAAAAAAAGACCTTTTCCATACCCCCTGCTTACCCTTATCTGAAGTCACTATCCAAATACCAGGAACAACGACTGTTTATCCTCTGGGACAACTGGTATCTGAAATCTTAGACATTCAGGGCTTTTCGTTGGAGGCATACAAAAAAACCAAGACACGATACGAAGAAATCTTTGACTTGCAAAGCATAACAATGCCCATATCCGTAAGGGGACGCAAAAATGGTGATACAATTTCACCTCTCGGGATCAATGGTCACAAAAAACTGAAAGACCTTTTTATCGATAAAAAAATCCCGGTAAAAGGACGCGATGCTATTCCGATTGTCGTGATGAACAATCTGCCTATTTGGGTTATTGGAATAAGTATAGACAACAAGGTAAAGGTCACACCTCATACCAAAAAGATTTTAAAACTAACCTTTCAGAGAATTCCCTAGAAGGAAACTACGACAGTGCAGGCTTTTTTATCCCTCTGCGTAGTCTGCGGTTTCACATGTTTTTACAAGAAAATCCTATTCACCGATAAGTTTCTCAAAGTCGGCATTCCCGGCAAGCCTTGAGAAATCCGGATTATGCCTTGCTAAATTTTTGTACCCGGAATTTATTTCTATGGCCTTCCTCAAGGCGTCCAAGGCGCCTTCCATATCTAAGATCAAGGCGTGTGCACACGCCTTGTTGAACCATGCCGCATCAAAATCGGGTTTTATCTTTAACGCCTTGTTATACGTTTCTATCGCCTCCTTATGATTCCCCATAGCATCCAACAAAAGCCCTTTATTATTTAAGGCTGCGAAAAAGTCTGGTTTCGTTTGCACCGCCCTGTTGTAAGCGCCAAGCGCCTCTTGCTGTTTTCCCATGATTTCGTATACGTAACCTTTATAATTCCATGCCTCATGTACATTCCCCTTCAGCGTCGTAGCCTTACTGAAAGCATCCAATGCCTCCGGATACTCTTTTAATTGCATGAGAGAAAGACCTTTGTTGATCCATAAATCAAATACATCTGATTTTATCGTAATAGCCTTGTCAAATACCTTCACGGCTTCTTCATAGTTCTGAAGTTGCACGAGCGCAAGCGCGTTGTTATAAAGGGCTTCGTACTTGATTTTCGCCTGGCGCGGGATATTTGCAGCCTCATCATCGGTAATTATTTGCGCTACTTTATCAAAGGTCTCTATTGCCTCAGAAAACCTTCCCAGCCGTAAAAGGGCATTGCCTTTATTATTCCACACCTGAGGATAATCAGTCCTTAGTTTTATAGCGTTATCAAACGCTTTGATGGCATCTTCGTATCTCCCTAAATTAAACAACTCACACCCTTTATTTGTCATGGTTTCGTAAGAATCAGGCTGAATTTGTAAGGCCTTCTCATAGGTAGCAACAGCTTCTGCATGTTTTCCCAGACGAGATAAAGCCAACCCCTTATTCGTCCACGCACCGTAAGAATCAGGTTGTATTTCAATCGTCTTTTCGTATGCCGCAAGCGCCTCTTCATACCGGCCCAGGGCGTCCAGGGCAAGCCCCTTCCCATTCCAGGCGCCGTACGAATCGGGTTTTAGTTCAATAGCCTTGCTGAATGCGGAAACCGCCTCTTCATGTTTACCCAGATCCGCAAGGGTAAACCCCTTATTTGCCCATGCTGCATATTCTGTTGGTTTTATCTCAATGGCCCTGTCATAAGCACTAACCGCCTCCTTGTACTTACGCACCCTTACAAAACAATTGCCCTTATTAATCCACGCCTCATAATAATTCGGATTAATCGCTATTGCCTTGTCGTATGCCTCTAATGCTTCATTTCTCTCTTCAGGAATCTTTGCCAGGGCTAAACCCTTATTATTCCATGCCTCATATGCATTGGGTTGTATTTTTATAATCCGATCGTAGGCATCAACAGCCGCAACGACGTTCCCAACATGATCCAGGACATTCCCTTTGTTGTACAATGCCGCAATATAGTCAGGCTTTATTTCCAGCGCCTTATCAAATGCCTTAAGAGCCTCGTCGTATTTACCAGCATGATCCAGTGCCCTTCCCTTCATATACCACGCTTCGTAATAATCCGGCTTATACTGGATAGCCTTTTCAAACGATTCAACGGACTCGCCATATTTGCCCAGGTAATCAAGTACAACTGCTTTATTGTACCAGGCCTCAAAGGCATCGGGTTTTAACTGAACGGCGCTCTCATACGCCCCAAGCGCCTCCTGATACATCTGTTTCCGCACGAAAACGTTTCCTTCATGAACAGCATTCTCATAATTTTCCGCAGCGATTACTATTTCTTTAAAACTAAGAAGCGCGCAACAAACAATAACCGGTATAATCATCTTTTTTTTCACCATGATCACCTCCTTCCGCTTAACGCGGAATATGGCGAATAAGCCACACCGCATTACATACCACTTGTCTCTATGTTTGACTCCTTAATCGTCAAGATATCGCCATCTTCTAAAATGTAAGGAGAAAGGATTCCACACCTTTCTGCCAATTTCCCTGTGAAGGATATCGTTTCACCATCCTGAAACTTTAATACCTTATTCTTTTTTGCCATACCGACCTTTAACTCTACATCGCCTTTTTCCTTTTGCATTATTCCTATGCGCATTCGCAAACCAGATGCAACATTCAAATTTTTATAAATAATCTGCCCCTCCCAACTGACATATTTCCCCTTATATCTGTCCCACGCCTTGTCTTTTTCTACTTCTGACAATTTACTCCCCTTTCCAAAGATATTGTCCAGGTCATCAAAAGAGTCGATCAGAAATATCTTTTTTGGCCCCTGAGAGATAGGCACAACATCAGGATTCTCCCTTAATTCATCGTATGTTAACTGTCGTAACGGGGTATTCTCAATCTCAAGCACATCCCCATCTTCGAGCTTATAGGGGAATACTCTTGTTACCCGCGAATTAAGCTTCCCGGTATAGGTAACGGTATTGCCATATTTCGCCGGAGAAAAATGAGCCTTATTGGCAGAATTGAGCTTTACCTCAACACCGGTATCGCCATGAGTTGCACTCATCATCCACCCCGTTATTAGCCCCCACCCAATATAACTCACGGTCCCACGCCACTTAACCCTTTTACCCACACACCGACGCCACAAACTCTCCTTTTGTTCATCGGATAACTCACTCGTCATTCCGAAGATTTCATTGAACTCTTCAAAATTCATGTTAATATAACCGTTCGAAGTCTCTGTTATAACAAACCCATAATTCGATGTGATAACCTGAGCCCCAATATCCGGAACCTTTGGAATATTTGCTGCAGGCACACCCTCAACCTTTTCACCTTTTTTTTCTGAAATTGTGATCTCTTCTTGTCCACTTACCATTGCTTCCCCATGAAAGAGGAGATCGAATTCCCTTTGATACTTCATCAACAATTTTGTTTCCTCAGTAAAAATTGTATCATAACGATCATATTTACCCATCTTTTCATTCCAATAGTACGACCCGGTTGCCAGCAACTGAGAATCAAAAATGGCAAAATTATTATGCATGCGTCCTTTCTGAATCAATACCTTAATAGCAAATTTTTTATCCTTGTTAAGGTTCGACAATGGCCCTTTCACAAGAGTGCGTTTTCTATCGATCACAATCCTAACATGCACCCCCCGTTCTTGCGCCTTAACAAGGGCATTCAGAATATCAATTGAGGTGATATCCAAAGTCGCAATATCAATAGACTCCCTGCAGCCCTCGATCGCATGGATAATTTGCCCTTTAATTACCTGGGGTGTAAAATATACATTCGACGAAAACGCCTCGTTTTGTACATACAAAAACGAACCCAAGATCCCGATAATGATAGGGACAGTTCTTTTTTTCCAGCCCATAATTCCCCTTTCGCAATGTTTCTTTGGAACAAATACCAGTTGGCTTCTGTTATATGAAACATGATTTTATCACTGCCGAAAAGAGAATGCAAGCATTATAGAAGTGTTATTCAACTTTTGGTTTGACAAAAAGTTACATCCCGGATAAAATTCGGCAAAATCGTTACGCGTCTAACCTTTTCTTCTGAAGGAGTTCTATCGTGATTGATACATCAGAAAGATTTTATCTTCGTATTCTTTTGGTTTTTGGCTTTTGCGCCGGAATCAGCATGTGTTTGCCCCGTGAAACAATGCTGTATGCTGCGAGCAAACAGATAAATACTGCTAACACGGATGCACTTTCTACAGCCCAGCATTTTGAACATATATTTGAAACTGTTGTTAACCAGGTTAAACCTGCCGTTGTTTCTATCACTTCAGTAAAGACCTTTAAGCATGCCCAACAAAAACAACGACAAATGCCGGATGACCGATTTCATCAACCCAGGCCCGGCCCCGAACAGGAACAGGAAGAAGACCCATTCCGACAATTCAGGGATTTTTTTGGTGACGATTTTTTTGACAGATACTTTAAGCCTCGATTTCCTGAAGGCGATTTTAAGATACAAGGGCTTGGTTCCGGGGTGATCATCGACAGTGAAAAAGGGTATATCATAACAAATAACCACGTGGTAGAAGATGCAGATGAACTCAAAATTACCCTGGGAGACAAAAGAGAGTTTGACGGAAAGATTGTTGGCACCGATCCTCAAACAGATATTGCGATAATAAAAATTGAAGGAAATAATTTACCTTATGCGAAACTGGGCGATTCAGATACCATTCGAGTTGGACAGTGGGCCATTGCGATAGGAAGCCCTTTTGGTTTGACACAAACAGTTTCTGTCGGCATCATTAGCGCCACAGGAAGGGCGAATGTGGGTGTCGCACAGTATGAAGACATGATTCAAACCGATGCGGCAATCAACCCTGGCAACAGTGGAGGCCCTCTCGTTAATATTCGAGGGGAGGTCATCGGCATTAATACCGCGATATTCACAAGGAGTGGTGGTTATCAGGGCATTGGATTCGCCATTCCCATTAATATGGTGAAGATCATTATGAAAGACCTTGTGGAAAAAGGAAAGGTCACACGTGGTTGGCTAGGGGTGGTCATCCAGGATATCGATCCTGCTTTGGCAAAGTCATTTAATGTGACGGTAACAGAGGGCGTTCTTATAAGCGATGTACAGGATAATTCTCCGGCGAAAGAGGCGGGCTTCGTACGTGGTGATATTGTAATCGAATACGATGGTAAATCTATCAGAGACGTCAATCACCTTCGTAACGTCGTTGCACAAACAGAAATCGGCAAAAAGGTAACGGCTAAAGTTCTGAGAGATGGGAAAGAACAGGAATTAACCGTAAAAATCGCTGAGCAACCCGCAGAATTATTTGCTGCAGGACCAGGTGAAGTGCCATCTACGAAGGACCTTGGAATGACTGTGCAAAATCTCACAAAAGAACTCGCCAGGAATCTTGGCATTGAAGAAGAGGGTGGGGTAATCGTTTCTGAGGTGCAGCCGGGTAGCCCCGCTGCCATGTCCGACATTAGAGAGGGCGATCTCATTAAAGAAGTACACCGGAAAAAAGTCAGCAATGTAACAGAATTCAAAAAGGCGTTGAGCGAGGGAGATAAAGAAAAAGGCATCCTCCTGCTCGTAAAACGGGGCGAGTTTTCCCGATATGTTATTATCAAAACAAAGGGAAAATAACCTTATACTTTAAAAATTCACTTCTACAAAACGAAAAATCCCTCTAAATTTCCTTTTATTATGAAGTATTACGAAAGGATAATCTAGGGGGATTTTTCTTGCCACTCACGAAAATAAAGTGGGTCGAAGCATTTGTTGTAAAAGGCAAGAAATTAATCACCCCCCCAATCAAACACATGCCTCGCCCCTTACTATGACTTTGTTGATACCCCCATCGCGTGTTCTTTCACCTTTGTTTCTCTCCCATACGGTGATATCTCTCTTAGCCTTCTAATAATCGGAGGAAGGCATTCGATTATAAAATCCACATCTGCCATAGTATTATAACGGCTCAAACTTAGTCTTACAGAGCCATGCACGGCCGTAAAAGGGACGCCCATGGCCCTCAGGACATGTGAAGGTTCCAATGAGCCTGAGGTACATGCTGAACCTGACGAGGCGCAAATTCCTTTTTCATTCAGCAATAACAGAATTGCCTCCCCTTCTACAAATTCAAAACTCAAATTGGTTGTATTGGGAAGCCGGTTGATTTTGTGTCCATTCACCCTCACATCCGGCGCCCTTTTTACTATTTCATTTTCCAGATTATCCCTTAATTCTTTTACGCGGGTCTGTTCCTCTGCCATGTATTTTTTTGCCAATTCACACGCCTTGCCAAGTCCACTAATAGAAGGCACATTCTCTGTGCCGCCACGGCGATTCTTTTCCTGATGCCCTCCAATGATAAAAGGCGTAAACGTAGTCCCCTTTCTGATAAACAGGGCGCCCACTCCTTTAGCAGCATGCAATTTGTGCCCGGAGAGTGTCAATAAATCTACGGTACTGTGTGAAAGATTTAACGGTATCTTGCCCACAGCTTGCACAGCATCGGTATGCAAAATAGACCCTTTCTGTTTCACAATGGCGCCAATCTCCTCTATGGGAAAAATCACCCCTGTCTCATTGTTTGCATACATAATCGACACAATAGCCGTATCTTCCCTGACAGCACCGGCAAGCTCATCCAGGTTAAGCATTCCATTGCTATCCACACCCAATTCCGTTACCTGATAACCATTTTGTGATAAATACTTACACAAATTATAAACGGCCGGATGTTCTACCCTCGAAGTCACAATATGCCTTTTATGAGGATTTGCCCGAAGTATTCCCCAAATCGCTGCATTATCGCTTTCCGTACCACAGCTTGTAAATACAATTTCTGTGGGGTCTGCACCGATGAGTTCCGCAACCTGCTGTCTTGCAATATCAATCTTTTTGGCTACTTGTCCGCCAAAGGTATGCATACTCGAAGGATTTCCATAATATTGTGTGAAATACGGCAACATAGCCTCTACCACCTCAGGTGCAACCATAGTCGTAGCATTATTATCCGCGTATACAACCTTCATGAAGCTACCTCCTCAACAACAAGCGTATCGGACACAAACTCCCTTAACTTCGCCTCCACCGTAGATTTCAAAGTCACCGTTGAACTGGGGCACTCTACACAACTGCCCCGAAATGAAACCATCACCCGATCACCATCTATATCGAGCAGCTCTATATCACCGCCATCCGATTGAAGAGCAGGCCGAATATCCCTTTCTATAGTATCCTGTATCAACTTAATCTTTTGAATATTTGTCAATTTTTTAGCAGGCTTCTTAGTCTTTTCAATCATAACCTTTTCTTTTTCCTTTGCCCATACCTCATCGATAATTGCCTGAATTTGAGGATGGCAGGAACGACACCCGCCGCCTGCCTTACAATAATTTGTAACCTCCTCAATTGTAGTTAATTTATGTTCTCTCACCTCATGGGCAATCTTATTATCCGTCACGCCAAAACACTTGCAGACGATCGTTCCTTCATCAACGGGCTTATCTATTTTAACTCCCCGGTAATTTGCAATAGCTGCTTCCAGGGCCTCACGGCCCATCACAGAACAATGCATCTTTTGTTCAGGCAACCCTTCCAGATACTCTGCAATGTCATTATCAGTAATCCTACCCGCCTCATCTAACGTCTTTCCTTGTATCATCTCCGTCAAGGCGCTCGCTGAAGCAATAGCGCTCCCACACCCAAATGTCTTGAATTTCACATCCGTAATACGTTCTGATTTGTCCAGTTTTAACATCAATTTTAATGCATCACCGCAGGCCAGACTACCCACCTCGCCTACAGCATCCGGATTTTCAATTTCACCTACATTTCGTGGATGAAAAAAATGCTCTTTAACCTTCTCAGAATAATCCCACACCTCTTATTCCTTCCCTGAATAAAGTGTATATGATATTTTTGATTTCATTATCACTATATTCTTTTATATCCGGAATGTCAAGCCTTGCCTGTACCACACATCTCCGCATTGAGGTTATTAAACGGTTCTTTGAAGGATTTTTTTTAAAAATTTCCCCGTATAAGACCGTTCACTTCTTGCAATCTGTTCCGGGGTGCCTGCCGCCACAACATCACCACCATTTACACCGCCTTCCGGGCCTAAGTCGATGATGTAATCTGCCGTTTTGACCACCTCAAGGTTGTGTTCTATAACCAGCACAGTATTGCCCCGATCGACCAACCGGTGTAACATTTTCAGTAACTGTTGTATGTCGGCAAAATGCAGGCCTGTAGTAGGCTCATCCAGGATATAGAGCGTTTTCCCTGTTGACTGCCTGGAGAGTTCTGTGGCAAGTTTAATCCTTTGTGATTCTCCACCGGACAGGGTGGTGCTGGACTGACCTAATTTAATATACCCCAGTCCTACATCATGGAGGGTCCTTAAAATACGCTGAATTTTCGGAATATTCTTGAAAAATTGATGTGCCTCTTCAACGCGCATATCAAGTACATCCGAAATACTCTTCTCCTTATAAGTAACTTCTAATGTTACTTTGTTATACCTTTTCCCCTTGCACTCTTCACAGATAACGTACATATCGGGTAAAAAATGCATCTCTACCTTTTTAGTTCCTTGCCCCTTGCAGACCTCGCACCGTCCACCGCTGATATTGAAGCTGTATCTGCCGGCGGTGTAACCCCGGATCTTTGCCTCCGGAGTCTGTGCAAAAAGGGAACGGATCATATCAAATGCCCTCGTATACGTCGCAGGATTCGAACGTGGGGTGCGCCCAATGGGTGATTGATCGATTTCTATCACTTTATCGATGTAATCCATGCCAAGAATTTTATCGTGTTCTCCCGGCGCCTCATGACTGCCATAGAATACCCTTGCAAGAGCCCGATGCAGGATATCATTGACGAGCGTGCTTTTCCCTGAACCGGATACGCCGGTGACACAGCAAAAGGTTTTTAACGGAATCTTTACGTTGATAGATTTCAGGTTATGGGCGCGCGCCCCCCTTATTTCAAGTGCGTTCTTCAGATTAATACCCCTTCTCGCGACGGGAAGTTCAATTTTAAGGGTTTGGCTGAGGTATTGTCCGGTTAATGAATTACGATTCTTGATGATTTCTTTCAATGTGCCATGGGTAACTATACTGCCACCGCGTTCACCTGCTCCAGGTCCGAGGTCAATGATGTAATCCGCGTTGCGAATGGTTTGCTCATCATGTTCCACAAGGATAACCGTGTTTCCGTTATCCCGAAGGGTCTTTAACGTCTGTATGAGCCGCTCATTATCCCTTGGGTGAAGCCCTATTGTGGGTTCGTCCAGCACATAGCAGACCCCGACAAGGCCCGACCCGACCTGCGTAGCAAGCCTGGTTCTCTGTGCTTCACCTCCGGAGAGGGTATCACTGCTGCGTCCCAGGGTCAAATAGTGCAATCCGACATCTATCATAAAACGAAGTCTGTTTTGGATTTCCTTCAAGATTTGTTTGGAAATGATCGCCTGTTTACCGTCCAATTTCAGTGTTGTGAAAAATTCGAGGGCCGTTTCTACGGTCAGGTCCATGACCTCGTGAATTGATTTTTGCTTGATTTTTACCGAGAGGGACTCTGCCCGCAGTCTGGCCCCATTGCAAGCAGTGCAGGTCCGGTAACTCATATAGCTGGAAAGGCGCTTCAAGATTCGTTCACTGGGCGTTTTTTCATAAATGCGTTTAAGGTTGGGGATCACCCCTTCAAAATCCTCTGTGCCAAAAAACAAGGCATTCGCGGTCTCTTTTGGCAACTTTACAAAGGGCGTGCTTAAGGAGACAGAAAAAGATTTTGAAAACATCTTTATTTGGTTATCATAGTGAGTCTGAGTTAATGACCCCCAGCCCCGCCAGGCATCAACGGCCCCGTTTTTGATACTGATGTGACTATCAGGAACAATCAGCTCCGGGTCAAAATCAAGGGTATTCCCCAGGCCATTACAACCAGGGCATGCACCATAAGGGCTGTTAAATGAAAACATACGCGGCGTCATTTCTTCGTAGCCGCTTCCGCATTTTGGACAGGCGTATCGTTCGCTTAGGATATGATCAGTCCAGCCCTTTTCATGTTCCTGGCTTACCAGCATGACGCCTTCCCCTAATTTGAGACAGGTTTCTATGGAATTGTACAGACGTGGCTGGATATCACCTTTTGCGACCAGGCGGTCCACGATTACATCGATTTCGTGGGTCTTATACCGTGCCAGTTTGGGAATAGTCTTGAGGTCTGTAATAACATTATCAACACGTGCGCGGACAAAGCCCTTTTGTACTATCGTTTGAAATATCTCCCGATGTTCACCCTTTTTCCCTTTAATGAGCGGCGCAAGAAGCATAATCCTGGTTCCTTGAGGGATTTCCAGGATTCTTTGTATCATCTGGTCAACCGTTTGGCGGGAGATAACACATTTACACCGGTAACAATACGGTATGCCGATTCTTGCATACAACAGGCGCAGATAGTCATAGATCTCCGTAACAGTTGCCACAGTAGAACGCGGACTCGGCGGACAGGTGCGTTGTTCAATGGCAATGGTGGGAGGGAGTCCCTCAACCAGCTCTACGTCCGGTTTTTGTATCTGATCTAAAAATTGCCGTGCGTAAGAAGAAAGGCTTTCAATATAGCGGCGTTGTCCTTCTGCATATACCGTATCAAATGCAAGGGATGATTTTCCAGATCCGCTAATACCCGTAATAATCGTAATCCGATCGCGCGGAATATTAACATTAATACCCTTAAGATTGTGTTCCCTGGCGCCACGAATGGCTATAACATTGTTATTCATTATGAAAATCGATTCCAATCCTGAACCAATTGTACAAGCAATCGAACCCCGACGCCTGACGCTCCTTTTTGGGTATATGCGCTGTTTTTATCGCACCAGGAGGTGCCGGCAATATCCAGATGTACCCAGGGATATTTTTCTGTAAACTTGCTTAAAAAACAGGCGGCGGTTATAGCCCCCGCATAAGGTCCACCGATATTCCTGATATCTGCAATGTCACTCTTGATTTGCTCCTGATACTCCTCCCAGAGTGGAAGCTCCCAGACTCTTTCCCATGATTTTTCACCGGCAATTTTAACTCTTTTTTTCAACTCTTCATTATTTCCCATCATGCCGGTGACAACATTGCCCAGGGCTACCACGCAAGACCCTGTCAGGGTAGCAAGATCAATCAAAGCGACCGGACGATATCTTTCCGCAAATGCTAAGGCATCCGCTAAAATTAAGCGTCCTTCTGCATCCGTATTTACAACCTCAGCGGTCTTGCCGGAATAAAATTTAACGATATCCCCGGGTTTGATTGCCGAACCACCCGGCATATTCTCAGTGCACGGAATGAGACCCACGATACGTTGAGGCAATTTCATCTTAGCTATAGCCTTTATGGCGCCCATTACGGCAGCGCCGCCAGACATGTCACTCTTCATCTGATCCATGTCTTTGGCCTGTTTCAGACATATCCCGCCCGAGTCAAAGGTAATTCCTTTTCCAACGAGCACTATCGTATCCTGGTTTTTGGCGCGGGCGTTGTATTCAAGTATTATAAATTTAGGAGGTTGTACACTGCCTTGCGCAACAGCCAGCAAACCGCCCATTCCAAGTTTTTTCAGTTCTGGCCGGGATAACACCTTACATTGAATGCCCGGTTCCCTGGCTAATTGTTTCGCTTCATCAGCCAAAACAGCAGGGGTCTTATCCTGAGCTGGCGTATTGATGAGATCACGGACAAAAGAGACGGCATCTGCAATAATTTGCCCATCCCTTACAGCATCACGGGCTGGTTTCAACGCATCTTTGTTCGATAGCAGAAGCGTGAGCGCCGTGATTTCCTGTCTCTCCTCAGGCGGGACATATTTATATCGTTGATATTTATACTGGGCGAGCAGGGCGCCTTCGATATAAGCTTGATACCATTCATTTTCTGAGAGGAGAACACTGATTGAATCCGCCACGCTGGTAACCTCATCGATACCCATATCGCGTACGGTTGAGGCGGTCGTACCGGCTGCCTGTCTTATTTTGTCCAGGGTCACATCTTTTTTCTTTCCCAGACCCACCAACATGATGCGTTTAGCCGGGATTTTTCCATACGTAGGGAAGGTACTCGTTTTATTAAGTCTGGCAATAAATCTTTTTTCTTTTATTAATTCAGAGATGATGTCGTTCAAGGCTTTATTACAATAGGCAAGCGCTCCTTCAATTATTTTTATGTCTTCGTATAAGTAAAAAACCAATATCTCCGCCGGTTCTTTTTCAGCTGCTCCCGTTTTGACGTTAATATGCATAAATATCCTTCCTTTGTGCCTTGTATCCGGCCAGTGAATAAATCTGAATAGTATCCAATTTATTATTGTAATACTAAGGGGGAATGTTAATCAATTAATTTAGCATTAAGCTGTTGGATGTGTCAAATCAATAATTAGGGGGTTCTTAACTTTTGTGCTGCCTCAATGCAAATAATATAATGGCAAAACATATTGGGGAAAGATACGCCTGGGTTGGAGTTAAAATCTGAAGTATAATGAATGGAGCGATTTATTAGACTTCTTTCAGTTGAAAGGCGATGATGTGTTGTACAAATTCTTCCAGTATCTTCGTTTGCTCATCTGCTGATAAGAGACGGTAGGACACAACTGCATCATTGACCCAGAAGCAAGTATTTTTGATAATCATGCTGAGGTGGAGTATGCGTGGGAGGTGTTCCAATGGGTATTTTTTTAAATCTATTCCGCTGACACCTATAGATTCCAGAAATTTATTATGCATAATTATTGCCCTTTCCATCCATCCATGGTTGTCACTGTTATGAGAGAAGCTGTGAGAATTTAGATAGCCCTTTTCACGATTACCCTTTAAGTAATCACAAGTATCGGCACAAACGATAATTAATTTAACAAAAAGAGACCGACACTACTTCTTCTCTGCGGCTTAAAGTACAGAATTGTTACCGGCAATCGTTTCTCACAACTCTATGTCTGACGACACCCGTAATAATTCTTCCATTGTTGTTTCACCCTTCCGGACCGATTCAAGCCCATCCTCCCACAAGCTCTTTGTCCCTTTCTTTTTAGCCTCTTTCATGATTTCGCCAGAATCTTTATGTGCAAGGATGAGTCGCCGGATACCTTCATCCACGCACAAAAATTCGGCAATACATTTCCGGCCTTTAAAGCCCAAATTATTACACTCATCGCAGCCCCTGGGTTTGTACAAGCATTCTCCTTCTTTTAATCCCACGGTCTGGCGTAAATCCACACCCGGCGTATATGCCTCACGACACCTTTCACATAACTTTCGTACCAGCCTCTGTGCAAGGACTCCAATGATACACGAAGAAATCAGATAGTCCTCCATCCCCATATCCATCAATCGGGTAAACGCAGATGCCGAATCATTTGTGTGGAGCGTAGACAAAACAAGGTGCCCGGTCAGGGCAGCCTGTATTGCTATCGATGCCGTTTCCCGGTCCCTGATTTCTCCAATAAGAATGACGTCCGGATCATGACGTAAAATGGAACGCAGTCCCGATGCAAAGGTCAAATCTATCTGGGGATTTACCTGGATTTGATTCACACCATCCATACTATATTCCACAGGGTCTTCCACGGTTACGATCTTTACTTCCGGTGAAACTATCTCCTTAAGCACGGCGTACAACGTTGTCGTTTTTCCGCTCCCTGTAGGCCCTGTTACAAGCAGCATACCCTCCGGCTTGTTCACCATGCGCCGAAACTTTATCAAAAATTCCTGGTTGAATCCCAACCTTTCTAAATCGAGGGTAACCGCAGTCCGATCTAAAATCCTCATTACCACACCCTCTCCATGACTCATGGGAATAATCGAGACCCTCAAATCTACTTCCTTGCCTGCCACCTTCATCTTAATCCGGCCATCCTGTGGCAGCCGTTTCTCGGCAATGTTCAGCTTTGCCATAATTTTGATACGTGAAATTATAGCATTATAGAGTTCACGGGGCGGAGGAGCAAGTTCCCGCAAAACACCATCCACACGGTACCGCAATCGTGCATTTCTTTCAAAAACCTCCATGTGTACATCGCTTGCCCCTATTTCGATAGCCTTTGTCAACGTGCTATTTACAAGGCGTATGACAGGAGCCTCGGAAGCCATGTCCCTCAGGTGCTCCACGTCTTCCATTACTTCAATACTGGAAGTCGCCGTCTCCTCTTCTTTAACCTCACCTTCATAAATGGCTTCGAGAGAGGTCAGGATGTCTTTTTCACAGCCGGCAAAAATCCGCATTTGTTTATTCGTGGCCAATGCGATTGTCTCCACCAGCAGCGAATCATGCGGGTCTGCAAGGGCGATGTCCAGCGTCCCATCCTGTAAGTTTAGGGGAAGCACGCGGTTCGCCATCAGGAAAATCTTGGGTATATTTTCCACCAGCGGATATCGGTCATCCTTCTTCTTCTCCCACACCGGTATCTGTAACAATCTACTATAGGCAAGCCGAAGGTCCTCCTCAGAAACAGTTCCCAAATCGATCAAAATACGACCCAACTTTTGGCCTGTTTGTTTTTGAACCTCTGTTGCACGGTCCAAATCAGCGCGCGTCACCCTGCCAATTTCGAGTAACGCATCTCCAATATTGCTAATCGCTGTTTGATTCATAATTTAATTGTATAGGAATTTTCATTTTATTTATGCATGTATCAGGGTGGCACGGACAAACTTTGTTTGTCCGTGTTCGTCCTTAATTTGACGTATAGGAATTTCAACCCCCCCCATAATCCCCACGTTTACGGGGGGGGGAAACAGGGGGGGGAAGTTGCCGAAGGCCTGATTAAACGAATTACGATTTACAATTTGAGGTTGAAAAATCGTAAATCTGAAATCGTAAATCTAAAATTTTAATTCAGTTCCTTCCCGAGTTACATCACACACAAGGGAGTGCATTCCCGATTTTTTGTAAATCTGGTTAACCTGGTAGGGTGGGCATCGCCCACCAAACATCTCGTTCACGTTGCCTATTTTTTGGTGGGCGATGCC
>JABWAQ010000112.1 GCA_013360945.1 Candidatus Brocadia sp. | reverse complement strand
GAATAATAATATATTAGTGACCACATATTTGTCGATAAAATAACACTAACATGCTATGCATTCTATACTTATGTATTTTGACTGGGGTGAACATCCGCTGAATGGAGCGGAGCGGAATGAAGAATCTATCTCAAAGGGTTCACAATCAGTGAATATTTAGATCGATAAACAGGGTGTTGAACTTGCATGACAGTTTGGAGATTATTTGGGGTCACCCATTAGAAGGCTGTCCGAGAATGCAAAATCACAAAAATTCAGCTATTGATTTACAAGGACTCATGAATTGAAAAATCACGATAAAATTGAATTCTCGGACAGCCTACCCATAACCTCCAATCTTATGCAGCCGGGCTTTCTTCAAACGCTAAAATATCAACTGTCAGCTTTCCCATTAAGCGGCTTTTGCTCTGTGCCAGATGCTCAAGATCCTTATAAACATTACTTGCCAAGTATTTTTCCCCACACTGCTGGCATACACCTGCTGGAACATCTTTAATAACTACCAAATTATCACCCCAGCGATAGTCAATGGTGACTTGTTGCTGAATTACCTTTCCCTTGCAAAAATAACATGTATCAAGCATCTTCAACCCCTCTCTTTCTGGTTTTCCAATCTTCTCCCCATTCTTTTGGATCAGGCTCATAAGCAGTTATAATAAGAATTTCACCCTCTTCCAGTCTACCACAAACAATATGTAAAGGTCTACCATCGATTGTAAAGCCCAGGATAAGGCAACTTGCTCCACGCGGGTCGTTTGGATAGGGCTCAATAATTGTCCCTTCACAAATAGCATTTTCGATCTCTTTTGCTGTTATTTTCCTTTGTCTTATTTTCTCTGTATGACTAAAAGAAATAATATATTTGCCGTTTTTAACTTTTGTTTGTATTGCCTCTATATCCATATTTAAGACATGATAATTGCATAGGGGAGAAGGAGAATGGCCACACCTTGATTATTGTTTGCGTTTATATATTCCATCGATCATTTCCCCGTAACAAGATGTTACAGTAAGCTCCTTCAAATTCTCTGTGTCACTGTTTTGTCATGACAGACAAGGTAGCATAGTTATTTTTTATTGTCAATACATTAATGACTTATCAAGGCGATATGCATGCCGCGTCATTCTGAATGAAGCGAAGCGGAATGAAGAATCTATCTCAAAGGGTTCACAATCAGTAAATATTTAGATCGATAAACAGGGTGGCACGGACTTCGTCGTGAGCGCCCAGTCGAACGACAAACTCCGTTTGTCCGTGTTGAACTTGCACGATGTTGTTTGTAAAACGCCCATTTTAAAATTTGGATAGAAAAACCAAGTCTGATCATTGCAAGTACAAGGTATTTGGCGGTATTACACAAACACGGACAAGCACAGCTTGTCCGTGCCACCCTCGTCAGATTATGGCAAATCCATATCAGGTTTATAAATCACAAATGGTAAGCCTCTTGAGTATAAAATGTTACAATCAATGGGATATCAAGAAAAATCCTGAAATTCAAGCATCGTTATAAAAGCTTAGCATCCTGACACTGCGCTCATTGCGAGCCTCATTGATTTCCTGCCCCTTTGTGGCAGTTTTGGCAACGGATACCAGAGCGGAGGAACGTCAGCGCATAACAGTGATTTTTACAGGACGGACACACCAGTGGCTCAAAACGCTTAAAGAGGGGGTTCCAGATAATATCGTACTCAGCCGTTTGGGTTGACGATGAGACGGATACCTTTGAGACATAACAGGGGTAGTTGGTAATCAGCGCGGATACCAGAGACATGCCGGCGTCCATTCGATAACGGAATTCTATGTCACTCAGGGCTGACTGCCTCTGCACGTGCATGGCCTTTTGCTTTGTCTGGATTTCTGCCAGCGCCTCACGGTCGCCCGACTTCTTCTCCATCGCCTCCTCCATTTCCTCGTTCAGGGTATCGTAGTATTTCTTCATGCGCTCTGCTTCCTTGTGCTTCAGGTCAAGCGCCTCCTGTTTTTTTCTGACAATCAGGCCGGTTACCTTCTGTTTTATATATTCGATGGCGGCCTGATAATATCTCTGAACGTCCGAAGGGTGATAGTCAGGGATGCCTTCCTCGTATTGCGGGAGATGCTGGTATTTTTCGAGGTATTCCAGAAAATTCTTGAGTATCTTTGCCGTACGGGCGTCAATGGATACGGTATACAAATGGTCTTCAATAACATCGGTAGTCACGCGCACCTTGAAGGTAAATGTCCATACCGTGAAGTTGTAAGGCTGGAACAGAGACATCTTCGGTTCTATCTTTTTTGTTCCATCCCTTCCGTGCTCAGCAAAGGAGAAGCTTCTCGTTGCCTCAGCCTGGATTATCTTCGTAACGGCCTGAAATCCTGATAACCAGGTTGCGCAGATGCAACCCTTAGCCGTTGCATCCCGGATAACGGTATCAAAGAAGATGCTGCCGGGCAGGAACAACTCAATCTCATGGTTTTCCTTTGCAGCCTCTATTTCAAAGGTAACCGTCTTCATCACGGGTTCAGAGCCGTAAAGGATGGTGTACGTCCCCTCATCAGCGAGTTCGGCCTCGCCCGCCCTTGCCTCTACATAATCAAGAAGGAATTTCTCAAGCATCGCGGTGCTCATCTTCGCTGCCCTCCGTAATAGCCTTTTCTGCGGTAGTGGTGTTAAACTCGTCTCCGAATATCTTGTCCTCCGTGTCCTTCAGGGTGGAGTATCTTTGTTTTGCCGCCAGCAGGTCTTCGCCCAGTTGATTGATTTCGTTCTCAAAGTGCTTCATATCAGGGGATTGTGTCCATGCATCCATAATGAGCGTCTCAAAATCCGTCTCTTCATCCAGTCTGCCCAGGATAACGTCGATCTCCCCGATAACGAGTTCGAACATATTTATCTTGGCGTCAAGCAGGTATAAGATATAGTCTTCGATCGTATCTTTTGCCGACAGGTTGGTAACGTGCACCTCCTTTTCCTGACCAATACGGGAAATCCTCCCAATCCTCTGCTCGATCTTCATGGGATTCCAGGGAAGATCGAAGTTGATGATGTGGTTGCAAAACTGGAGGTTTCTCCCCTCACTGCCCACGTCCGTTGCAACAAGCACTTTTGAGACGTGCTGGAATTCCTTAATGGACTTCTCTTTTTCCAGCCGGGTCAGTCCGCCATGTAAGGGTGAATAGGAGATGTTGTATTTTTCCAGGGCAGTTGTTATTGCGCTATGGGAAGCCCTGAATTTGGTAAAAATGATCGCCTTATCGGTTATCTTGTTGATGACGTCAATCAATACCCTGACCTTTTCAGAAGAGGCAAGACGATTGCATTGGCTGATGAGATCAGCAATTGCAGCGCTGTCCGGGAGCTTGTCTCTGAGGCCTTCAAGGGTGGATACAGCGGCAGGGGGTATGCTTCCAATCTCCTCCTGAAGGATTCGCAACGTCATTTTGACCTGCTGCGGTGAACCGGCATATTGATTCCTCACCAGCTCTGACACCGAGGTATACAACTCCCGCTCGCTTTTGCTCAACGGAATCCGTATCGTTTTGGCGTATCGTTTGGTAAATTTCACATCGCTCGTTGCGCGCCGGTTGCGTATGATGAGTTCCCCGAGAAGCGATCTCAACTGCTCGTAGTTTTTCGGGGTCAGGCGGTCGCCTGTGGAAACGAATTGTTTCTTGAATGATTTTAGGGTGCCCAGTTCACCGGGATATACGAGGGTTACCAGATTGAACAGCTCCTCCAGATTGTTTTGCACCGGGGTGGCGGTGAGGAGGAAGATGTACTTCTTCTTGAGGGAATTGAGGAATTTCCAGCCGACGGTATTGGCATTCTTGAGGTGATGCGCCTCGTCAACGATGATCAGGTCGAAGGCCTCCTGCTGAATCGCGTCTGCGTGCGGCGACTTCTTGGCCGTGTGGATTGACGCAATGATCCGGTCAAATTTCGCCCACGCAACGCTTCCCTGGGACCTGAATTCTTTCTCGTCTGAGGTAACAAACTCAAGATTGCATTTGAAAAAGGTCTCTTCCTTCCATTGCTGAACGAGCGAAGGCGGCACCAGGATCAGGATGCGTTTGATCAGCCCCCGGGTAAGAAGCTCAAGCATGGCAAGGGACGCCTCGATGGTCTTGCCCAGTCCCACTTCATCGCAGAGCATGCCCCGGCCCCTGAACCTGCCCAGCAGTTTTTTTACCGAGTTTACCTGGTGTTCAAAGGGAATGATACCCCGTGACAGATTGAGGGAGAGCAGGGTGTCGAATGCCGGAAGAAGCGATAATTTGTGCGCCTCAAGATTTAACCTGAAGATCCGGTAAGGCTTAAACGTTTCAGCAGAAATACCGGTTTTCAGGTCAATCTCGCTGGAAAAGGAAACCGGTATGCCGGCTATCGGGAAAACTTCGGCGCTCATGTGTTTCACAGTGTAAGAAATTTTGAGCCTTTTATCAACCAAAAGTTTTTGAAGTTTGTCAGGTTGCTGGTACAATTAGGTATATTTTATTTGACGCATTGTTACTGGTGGGAAGGATACGGATGTATTTCCGTTTGTTTGTAAATTGGGTGAATTAGGTCTTCGGTGACTTACCCCCTGTTTCCCTCCGTAAACGGGGGGATTAGGGGGGTGTTTGAAATTCCTATACGTTAAATTAGGTTGGATTTTAAAAGACAAAACCCAACGACTTTTTGATACATGGCAAATATCAATCACAAACAACCCCCTTGCCCCCTTTTTTAAGGGGGAATTTTCCCGAGCAGGGGCGAACGGCCATTCACCCTTACTTGATGGGGGATTCAAGGGACTTGTCTGATATGCTATGATACGTACCTTGGTTGTATAGGAAATTTCATTTTATTTATGCGTGTATTAGGGTGGCACGGACAAACTCTGTTTGTCCGTGTTCGTCCCTAATGAAATTCTTAACATCCAGGCGGGCATCGTCCACCAAACATCATTATTCACAACAAAAACAAAGGAAGGAACTATGTCATATATACTCAAACTCTTATTAAAAACACACTGTTTTCAAGGGAACACCCAAACAAGCATAAGGAAGCACAGCCGCAACGAAGTCCCCCTTAAGAAAGGGGGTGAAGGGGGTTGTCAAAAAACTTACAAGAACAGAAAGATTTTATACGGTATTACGATAATGCCTCTCATGCCGGTCATGCTCCTCTCCTTCTGGATGGGGTGTCTCTTATGTTACGCCGAAAACCACAACGATCGCATCTCCTCCCTGTTTCAGGAAACACAACAAGCGTCGGTATTCTATCTGGATAATGGCATGGAAGTTATCCTTATAGAAAATCATGCCAGCCCCATGATTGCGGCGGTCACTATCGTTAAGACCGGCAGTCGGAATGAGGATGAGGCCAGCAACGGTTCTGCCCATTTTTTGGAACACCTGCTATTCAACGGCACTAAGACACGCACACAGAAACAGCTTTACGACGAAATGGATTTTTACGGCGGTTACAACAACGCCCATACCGGCCCGGATTATACCAATTACATGATCCTTATGCCGAGGGAGTATATCGCACAGGGGATGGATATTCAAGCGGATATGCTATTCAATTCTACCCTGCCCGATGAAAAATTTGAAAAGGAACGAGGCATAGTCATTGAAGAAATCGGCAAAGGCGCCGACAGTCCCGACCATCAGGTTAACAATCATTTTCAGAGGGTTTTTTATGCCGGGACACCTTACGCGCGTCCGGTGCTTGGGACGGTTTCCACCATTGCACATCTTAAACGCGAAGGTGTATGGGAATATTACCGGACGTGGTATGTGCCCAATAACATGACCTTAATGGTAATCGGTGATTTTTCAACCGCGGAGATGGTGAAACTGGTGAAAGAAAAGTATGGCCCATATCCGGCAGGACGCATACCGGAGCACAAAACCATAATCCTTAACCCACCCCAAAAATTACGCATTGTCAAGGCAAATGGTATGGGCAAATTCCCTGAAGGTCATCAGTATCTGACCCTGGGTTATCTCTTGCCACCGCCGGTTTCTGATGATTTTCAGGCGCTGGTATTGTTTTCTGAATTTCTCGGTGGAAGGGAGAATGCCGTACTGAGAAGATTATTCAAACAGGAACAATATAAAGATCTGGTTGATACGATTGATACCAGCATGGAATTCAACCGTGATTTTTCTACTTTACAAATCTCTGCCGAGCTTCCCTTACATGCTGATGCAGAGCGTGTGGCAGAATTAATTATCCGGGCAGTACAAGGCATGGCAAAGAACGCCGTTCCAGAAGCTGAAGTGCAATCAACCCTGATAGCGAGGGCAACACACGAACTCTATTTGCAGGAAAGTTTACACTACTACGGTATGATGAAGTCGGGTTATCTGGCTGCTGGCGGCTATACCATGCTCCGTAATTACCTGGACGGTTTAATGCAGGTAACGCCGCAGGCTATTCAAAAGGCGGCAGAAAAATATGTGAATATCCAGGTGCCTGTGGTTACCCTGATGTCCCCTCCCGTTGAAAAAACACCTGCGGAGTCATCAGCGCAATCGGTCAATCAATATAAAATGGAAACGTTGAAAAATGGCCTGACGGTTGTGGTGAAAGAGAACCAGGACAGCCGGGTGATTGGTATCCATCTGCTGGCAAAGGAGCGCAGTCTGAGCGAGGGAAAAGAGAAATGGGGCATGACAGAAATTTTGCAGCGCATGCTCCTCGACGGCGGGACGACGGCACATCCGGACGATGCGCTCTATCAGGCATTCGAGTCGATTGGCGCTGAAATTAAAGTGTGCGATGACCCGTCCGTTCCCTTCGATGATTATTATCATACCCCCCGATTTGCTTACCTCCGTTTGAAAGTAATAGATGCCTTTTTTGAGAAGGGATTGAAGCTCCTTTCAGAAATGATCTTACAGCCCAACCTCACGGAAAAGGCCTTTACCGAAGCGAAGAAGGATGTCGTGTCACTTTCAACCAGCGCAGGAATGAGCACGCCGAAGACTGCGGAACGCATCTTTTACGATAACCTGTTCAAGGAAAATCCCGGTTTTGGCTGGTTATTCGGTGATGCCAAACAATTGGAACGGCTTCAACTGAAGGATGTGCAGGCGTTTCACAAAAAGTTTTATAACCCGGCGAATCTGCTGCTGGTCATCTCCGGTAATATACCAATCGAAAAAGCACTGTCACTGGTCGGGCAATCTTTTGGGGGAGTATGGGGTGAGGCCGGATGGCAGCCGCCGTCGTTTATCCCACAGTTTAAATCTCATGGTGACACGATACGTGAAAAGATGGGGAAACAGCAATCGCATATCTCTCTGGCAAATGTGTGCGAGGTCAGTGATGATGATCTGCCTGCCCTCTATGTCCTGGAGAATATCTTCAATGACCGGCTTGCCTTTAACCTCAGGGAGAAACAGGGGCTTGCCTACAGCCTTGGCATGGGATTCTATAAATACCATGGCGCCCAGTGGTATCGTATCACCATGGGTACCCGACCGGAAAATATCGAGCGTGCAGTTACCGGCATCCGTGAAGAGATCCGTGCCATACGGGAAGCCTCCTTTGATTCGGAAGAGGTGCAAAAGACCATTAACGCCATAATGGGACGCCGGGGCATGCGCCGGCTGGACCGGGTAAGCCAGGCATATTACATCAGCATGAAGGTGCTTGATGGCAAACAGCCAGAGGCAGACGATCAGGAGGTTGAAAAGTTAAAAAAGGTTACGGCACAGGACGTGGAACGCCTTGCCAAACAAGTTTTTCTCAACGACAACTATTTAATCGTGATTGTGGAATGAACACAAATGAATACATTTACGTTGGTTCAATCTTGCAGATTGAACCACAAGTTTTGCACTGTCCGGTGCGTTCTGAACAAGCGACAGTGTTGAAATACGACAAACGTTTCGGTTCGATCGTGGACGATTGAACCGGCACAAGCACAAACCGGCAGATTTTCGCAGGGTGAAGTCTATGATGGAGCAGCTTTTTGACCAGGGCCATTACGATGCCGTTATTACCATTGCCGGGGAATTGCTTGAAAAAGGTAACTCTTACGTTGAAACCTGCGATGATGAAGGCGATTCGGCTTTACAAATTTCTGAATGCCTGGAAAGCGGCGGAAGAGGACGTAAAGCAGGTTGGCCAAAAGTATCCGGGAATTGCCCGGACGAGGCGCTAAAGATATGGTGTGACCTGGCAGAAGATCAAATTGCGTTAACAAAGCCTTCGGCATACGAAACGGCTGTGGGTTATCTGAAACAGGCGCGTGACATTTACCGAAAGACCCATCGGAGAAAAGAGTGGGAGTCTTTCGTGGCCGTGTTAAGAGAAGCTAATAAAAAGAAGACACGGATTATCCAAAATTTACGTACCCTTACCGGAGAAAAGATTATATAATTGCCTCTATATAATAGTACTGTATAAAGTCTTCTTTTTTTGGGAAGTTTTTTACAGCCCCACTTCACTCCATTTTTTAAGGGGGGCTTGGTTGCGGCTGTGCTGCGATATGATTGATCCAAAAGGAAAGGTGACAAAGCATTTATGAAAGCAAATCAATATACGCAACTCCTGCTCACTGCACTCTTAGCCGCAAAACGTGCCGGCAAGGTCATCCTTGAGGTATATAACTCAGATTTTGCCATTGAGCATAAAGATGATGAATCTCCCCTGACCCTGGCAGACAAACGGTCACATGAGATTATCATGGGCGAACTCGAACAACCAATTGCCGGGTATAACAAACACGCGGTGAGCAACCCATCATTTCCCATATTAAGTGAGGAAGGAAGAGATATTCCTTATGATGAAAGGAAAAGGTGGGAGTATTTCTGGCTTGTCGATCCACTTGACGGAACAAAGGAGTTTATCAAGAGAAACGGGGAGTTTACGGTAAACATTGCACTCATCCATTTCGACAGACCAGTTCTTGGGTGTATCTATATACCGGTACAGGATACCTTTTACTATGCAACCGAAAACCTCGGGGCCTATAAATTGGTTAAGAGTGAGATCGTGACTGACGATCTTTCAATAAAAGAACTCCTCGATACGTCACAAAAACTGCCGCTAAGCATGGGCAACAGGAAATCCATCTCCCATGACAATCAATCCGCGATGAGGAAAAATCAGGGCTACGTCAAGTATAAGCGCAAGTACTGACACGTAAAAAAGAAAAGGAATAAACTGGCTTTTTCAAAATGGTTCTTGTATAATAGTTTCATG
>JABWAQ010000111.1 GCA_013360945.1 Candidatus Brocadia sp. | reverse complement strand
TTAAAATCCCCTTCAGAAGAAGGATCGTGGCAATCCCCCTTAATAAAGGGGGCAAGGGGGTTGTTAGTAAATGAACATGGAGAGCTTGAAGTAGAAACACGGCTTGGGATAGTCAAATTTACAAAACCCGTAGCATACCAGGAGATTGATGGGAAGAGGGTGGAAGTGGCTGTTGAATACCGTATTCAGAAGCCGGAAACCGGAAGTCCGAAAGCAGCAGTCTCCAATAAGACACGGACAAACAATCCCTGTTCAAGACATACAGGGACATGGTTTGTCCATGCCACCCATAAACACAATCCAGCATCTAAAACCGGCGGCCAGACACCCGACAGCCGTTCCCTGGCGCCTGTAGTTTACGGTTTTAAGGTTGCTCAGTACGACAAAACAAAGGACCTCATCATCGATCCTCTTCTGGCGTCTACCTACCTGGGCGGGTCTTATGAGGATCGTGGCAGGGCAATTGCCGTTGACAGAGAGGGAAACGTCTTTGTGGCCGGAGAAACCTTGTCAGCAGAGTTTCCTGCGACGCCAGGCGCCTATCGTACGTCCCGCAAAGGCAATACCGACGTTTTTGTGTCAAAGTTCAACAGCGGGCTGACGAACCTGCTGGCGTCCACATTCCTGGGCGGGGCTCTCAATCACGAACGCACCTGTTCAATTGCCACCGACGCTGAAGGAAACGTCTATGTGGCAGGGTCTACGTATTCAACAGACTTTCCCACAACGCGGGGCTCTTATGATGCGGCCGGTAACGGACGTTGGGACGTCTTTGTGTCGAAGTTCAACAATGGGCTGACTAACCTGCTGGCATCCACGTTCCTGGGTGGAAATGCCGATGAGTATAGCTATTCAATGGCCATTGATGCCGGTGGAAACGTCTTTGTGGCCGGCGAAACCATATCAACTGACTTTCCTGCAACACCTGGCGCTTATGATGTCTCTTACAACGGTGGTTATTATGATGTCTTTGTATCAAAGTTCAATAGTGGGCTGACGGGCTTGATGGCATCCACGTTCCTGGGCGGCAGTTCCGGTGATTATGGCAGGGCAATTGCCATCGATGGCGTTGGAAACGTCTTTGTTACCGGCAATACCTGGCCAAAAGACTTTCCTGTGACCCCCGGCGCTTATAATACCTCTTACAACGGTGGTAATGATGACGCCTTTGTGTCGAAGCTCAACAACGGGCTGACGAACCTGCTGGCATCCACGTTTCTGGGTGGGTATTCTAATGATTTTGGTAAGGCAATTGCCATCGATGCCGGTGGAAACGTCTATGTGGCAGGTGAAACGGTGTCGCCAAACTTTCCCACGACGGATGGCGCCTATGTCGCCGTTTACCAACGCGGATTTAAGGATATTTTTGTTTCGAAGTTCAATAATCAACTGTCAGGCCTGTCCGCATCCACACTCCTGAGCGGGGATTCCCATGATTATGGTAAGGCGATTGCCATTGATGCCGGTGGGAACGTCTATGTGGCAGGCAGCACAAGCTCAACAGACTTTCCCACAACCCCAGGCGCCTATGATACCACGCCTAACGGTAGTAGTGACGTCTTTGTGTCGAAGTTCAACAGTGGACTGACGAAGTTGCTTATGTCCACATTCCAGGGCGGGTCTCGTTCTGATTATGGCAATGCAATCGCCGTCAGCGCTGTGGGAAACGTCTATGTGACCGGCGAGACATTGTCGCCAGACTTTCCTGCGACCCCGGGAGCTTATAATACGTCTTACCATAGAAGCGAGGACGTCTTTGTGTCGGGGTTTAACTCGGATCTTTCCGCCGGTAAGGCAAATAAATGATGGTAACGGCGGGCCATTGCCCATATGGGTTACCCACCTGTTCACCCCCGTAAACGGGAGGATTATGGGGGGTGTTTGAAATTCCTATACATTAAACTATGATCTTAACGCGTTAAACGCATGAAACAATCAACATCCACGCAAACAAAAAATACCCATCACATTGAGCATATCATCATTGGCACGGCGGGACATATCGACCACGGTAAGACCTCACTCGTAAAGGCATTGACGGGGATTGATACCGACAGGCTGCCCGCTGAGAAACAGCGTGGGATGACCATAGATCTGGGCTATGCCTATCTCGACCTCGATTCAGGTCAGAGGGTGAGCATCGTGGATGTGCCGGGTCACGAACGTTTTGTCAAAAACATGCTGGCAGGTGCGACCAGCATTAACCTTGTATTATTTGTTATCGCAGCTGATGACGGCGTCATGCCGCAAACCATCGAACATCTGGAGATCATCAACCTCCTGGGCATCAAGCACGGGCTTATTGCCTTAACGAAAAAAGACCTGGTAACCGATGAATGGCTAACGGTGGTGCAGGAAGATATAGGAAAAATTTTGACGGGCACATCACTGGAGCACGCACCGGTTATCCCTGTATCGGCGGTCACGGGTGAAGGGATTGATGCCTGTAAAACGGCGATAAAAGAGCTTATTGCGCAAATACAAACGCACAGTAGCGCCCGTCTGTTCCGGATGCCCATCGACCGGTCATTTACCATTTCCGGGTATGGGTGTGTTGTTACCGGCCCTGTTCTGGGTGGTCAGGTTTCCGTGGAGGATGAAATAGAGGTATTCCCCATAAAAAAGATCCTGCGCGTGAGGGGGATTGAGGTAACCGGGGAGCGTGTGGATACGGCCTTTGCAGGGCAGCGGGCAGCGATCAATCTGTCAGGTATCAAATCTGCCGAAATACGACGTGGCTATGAACTTTCTACGCCGGGATACTTGCAGCCAACGAACATCGTGGATGCCTCGTTACGATTGATCAGAAGCGCCAAACACCCCTTGAAAAACAGGACACGGATCCGATTTCATATTAATACCTCAGAGGTGATGGGCCGTGTGATGCTGCTGGACAGGGATATCGTCAAACCTGGTGAAGAGTCCCTCTGCCAGTTTCTCTTAGAAGGTCTTATTACTACCGAACGGGAAGACAGGTTCATTATTCGCTCCTATTCACCGGCTTACACCATCGGCGGTGGCAAGGTTTTGAGGTACAATACAACGCGATTGAAACGTTTTCAGGAAGAAACGCTCAAGACCCTGGGAATTCTTGCCAGTGGAAATCTTTCTGATATCGTGGAACAGGTTTATTTGAATGGGATGGGCGGGCGGTCGTCCGCACCCACTGCCGACGATATTACCAGACAGGCCAATATTCACCCCTCAATTGCAGAAAAGATTATTGCAGATCTTGTAAAGAAAGGCGTATTGATGAAATTTTCGGTAGAGGGGAAAACCGTTATTTTCCATAAAGCCCGCGTATTGTCCCTGAAAGAAATGATTTTGAATGAATTAAGAAAATTTCATAAGGAAAATCCTTTAAAGGCGGGTATCGAGGAGACGCAACTCAAGACACTGGTAGCCGCAGGCTTCACGCCCGCCTCAAAAGCCTTAAAAGCAGGGACTAGGGCATCGCGCCAAAAACCCATCTCCGGCAGCGATATTCATCCCCTCTTGCTTACTGCGGTTCTCTCCACCTTAAAGAATGAAAAGGCCATCAAGCTAACGGACAATAAGGTATCTCTTATGGACTTTAAGATCGAGGTATCTACGAAAGACAAGGGCGTAGCGGACAAAATTGAAGAGGCCTTTTTGAAGGCGGGATTTACCCCACCTTCCGCGGAAGAGGTAAGCACAAAATTTGGAACACCGGGCAAGGCAGCCATCTCATTGCTGGTTGAACAAAAGAAGCTCATTGCGGTGGAGAGCAGCCTCTATTTCCATGCAACGGTGCTGAACACATTGAAAGAAATGATCAGGGAGCATATCACCAAACACGGCCCTATGAGCGTGGCACAGTTCAGGGATTTGACCAGGACCACCCGCAAATTTGCCGTCCCATTGCTGGAATACTTCGACGCCATCCATTTCACCAAACGGACGGGTGACGTGCGGATATTACTCTAAAACGGATGCAAAAGATGTCATGGTGGATTTGCTGCCGCTTAATCCACCTACGGAACTATCTCAATTTCTATCGGTTCTTGTGTTGTTTCAGATTTATAACTCAATCATAATAAGAATTTTCATTTTGTTTGTGCGGGTTTCAGGGTGGCACGGACAAACTTGTTTGCCCGTGCTTTACTTACCAATGTCAAAGATCATCCGGGTAGGGTAGGCATTGCCTACCACGTTTTTCGGATGTACATAGATAATGTGTGCGGGATGTGGAATGAGCGAACTGCTGAGCATGCTTTTGACATTGAACGGTTTCCTACAATTATGAGGGCGTGCCCGCATTGCATCACATTTCCGTAATTGATCTGGCAGGCGGTGCCTTGCCCTACGTAAAGATTGCATGCATGGAAATGTACAAACATGCCTCACTATCGGAGAATACGGGTGGACTTCATCGGGGGGCGCTCAGTCAAACGATTAAGGCGTTGGTTTTACGCTGAATCCACCGGTATGATTTCCATGAACGGTGGATTCGCTGTCGTCCTTCACAAAATCAGGGCAGGTCTGAACAGAGCGAAGAATCTAATTTATGATAGTAACCTTAAAGATTGTCTGGGGGTCAACAGAAAGCCCCTTTGGAAAATTTTTATATTTTTCGCTTGACATCAAATTTCCAAAGATGCAGAGTCGTGCGAAAAAAGGCATCACGATAGAGGCAAACCCTGAGTGATCAGGGGGCGCAAAGGAAAGGGTCTTTTGAATATTTTCCTGCAAAAGCAGGAAAATATAAAGACAGCCTTACTGCCGAAGATGTTTATAAAAACATTTTTGCAGTAAGGCTTTTTTTGTTTTAAAAACCTTTTGCAAACAACGTTTTACGCATATAACTATAATTATGATCTGATGATTTAATTGATTTTTTTCTTTAATTCGTCGTTTTATTAATCTACTTGCCTATTTAATAATTGATATACCTTAAAATACCTACATATATGCGAAGTCTGATCATTTACTTTAAAGTTTTTATACTGTTTGTTTCTATTCAGTGTATCGGATATGTTTGCGTAGCCGAACCAGATATATTGCAAAGGCGTGACGATTATATGTTAAAGCAAAAGTTTTACGGTATACATCAGGCAATAACAGCATGGTTTATCAGTATTACAACGGATAATGGCCAGAGAGTTGCCACAGGGAACAGGTATATTAAATTAGCTGTAGCAGTAATTGAGAATCGATTTATTGCTAAAGGGATAATCACCGACATTAAGCGGGATTCAAAAGGTATTCAAAAATTTTCTCTGCAAATTAAAAAAATAGAACCATTTAAGGATTATCCAAACTTTGGCGGTAATTACGTGGACAAGACGGTTGAAATATTTTCTGAAATTGGTATTCCATCTTCTTTTCAAGTAAGGATGGAAATTTCTGTAGTACTTCGCGTTTCAGGAGATGAGTGGGGACAAACTTTATTTTTAGTGGAGGTAATTGAAGGTGGAACAAAAAATTAGCGATAAATCAATTTCATGTTTTATACAAAAATCCTTTCTTAAAGGGGGATTAAGGTGGATTTTCTTCTTCCTGCTATTGATTCTGTTTTCCACGGTTATTATCCCATTAAAATTGTATGCCGTTCCTGCATATGATGAATTTTTTGAGCTGAAGCAACCTTCGGGTTTTTCCTTTGAAGCAAGGCAGCATGGTGACGAATGGTATAACTGGGTTGAAACAAAGGATGGATATGGAGTATATAAGAATACGATAACTGACAATTGGGAGTATTACCTGCCTTCTGCTGATACAGATTGTACCGAAGCTGGGTCGAAGGGTCGCTTGGGACAAATACAAGATTCTCTCCTCCGGGTAATTGTTGGGGATGCAGACCCATCTACGGTAGGTATTCCAAAGGGTTTGCGGCCGCCCAAGACTTTGGTAATCAAACCACAATCATTTGCTTTAGAACAAAATATTCCTCACAAAGAAAGTTTACAAACAGAGTTGGAAGAGGAATTAAAAAGTACGGCAGTAAGTGGCACTATGCATCTACTTGTTATCGCCGTTGATTATGTAGATGCAACTGCTACGTATACCGCAGACCAGATACAGCCTCTATTTTTTGGAGCCAGTGATAGCGTTTCTGATTATTATAGCAAGACATCTTATTCATCAGTGACAATTACTCCTGCAACAGAATCTCATGGATTATCAAATGATGGCTTTATTGGATGGTTACGATTAAGCGGCAATCATCCAAACACTGGTTCAAATATTGATGCGAGAAATCAGCAGATCGCAAAAAGCGCCATCCTTGCAGCCGATCCCTATATCAATTATGCTCAATATGATGTAAACGGGAACGGTATTGTTGAACCAACAGAACTTTCAGTTATGATTATTGTGGCTGGGTATGAGGCGGCAACTGGTGGTCCTTCACCGTCTGTGTGGGCACATCAATGGTGGATGGGGGACGTTGGATTTCCAAATGTGGATGGCAAAACCATACAGCAATATGCACAATTCGGTGAAAAACATGGAAACCATCTGGCTACTTTAGGTGTCATGGCGCATGAATTGGGACATCTGATGTTTGGATTGCCGGATCTGTACGATACGGACACTAACAATGGGGACTCTGAGGGAATAGGATTTTTTGATTTAATGGGTGGGGGTGGCTGGGGTGCGGTATCCGGTGCGTACGGGGGTTCATCTCCAACGCAGTTATCCGCTTGGAGTAAAGAATATCTTTCTTGGGGGATAGTAAACAGCATTTCTTCAAGCCAATCTGTTTCTTTTCCGAAGACAGATGGCAATAGTTCCTCTATTTTTCGTATAAACACATTAGATTCAAATCAATATTTTCTTATAGAGAATAGGCAGTTTACCGGTTATGACAAAGGGTTTGAAGGGGCAACCGGCGCATCTGGACATGGCGGTCTTGTTATTTATCACATTGACAAGTTGAAGACCCCACCTCAAAACTGGAATGTTAATGCAGATGAAAACGATAAAGGGGTAGATGTAGAAGAGGCCAATGAAGGCAGTTTAGGATACAGTATGTTGGATACTAAAAGTTCCGCCGCTAATACGAATATGTTCTTTTTTTCAGGAAACAATATCAGTTTTACTGATACTACCACGCCTAATTCTAAGCTTAAAAATGGCAACTCTACGAATATTTCAGTTAAGGATATTTCTACCTATGGTGAAACGATGACTGCTACAGTTACGTTATCTCCACCGCAAACTGGCTCCATAAGGGTAACTATTATTCCGCAAAAAGCGGTCAACGATGGGGCACAGTGGAAACTGACTACTGAAAACACCTGGCATGACAGTAGAACCATCAAGTCTGAAGTCCCATTTGGCACTTATCAGGTTGAATTTAAAACGATTGACGGGTGGGTTACGCCCCCCAATAAAGAGGTAACGATTTTCGCGGGCAATCCAGACATTTGGATAGACAGCGATCCATATATTCGAACGACTGTCACCTTGACGGTTGCATCTTCCAATCCAAACAGTGGCGTGTCGATAACGGTTAGTCCAAATGACATCAATGGTCAGGGTAGTGGTACAACTCAGTTCACACGAACCTATAACGACAATACGACGATAACACTTACCGCACCACTAACAGCAGATGGCAATAGCTTTCAGAAGTGGCAACGCAATGGAGTTGATTGGACGACCAGTCAGACTGCCAATGTGGTGATGGATGCGAACCACACCATGAAGGCAGTATATGCGACATTCCCAACCCCTCAACCAACGCCGGGAGCAACAGGTTACCTCACAGGTCAAGTTACTGACGCGCAGACGGGGGCTGGTATTAATGGCGCGACGGTAACGGTCGACACAGGCGAGACGACCACGACAGGTACAGTACAAGGTGTAGATGGTGTTTACGCGACACAAAACGTATCTGTTGGGCAACATGATATAACAGCGTCAGCGCAGAACTATGCCTCATCTACTCAGACAGTAACGGTAGAGGAGGGTAACCCGAATCCGCAAACAGGGAAAAATGTTTTCGATTTCGAATTAACGTCCACGATACCGTTCGGATCCATTTCTGGGCGGGTAACAGATGACGCAACAACTTTGGGTATCCCCGGTGCTACGGTTGCGTATGGTACATCGACTCAAAATATCGTTGATACGACGACAACGGATGCCGATGGTAAATATAGTTTTGATAATGTAATACCGGGAACTTATACTGTGCAAGCACAAGCAACTGGTTACCAACCAGAGCCACCTGTACAAGTTACTGTTGATGCAGGTGAAACAGAAACTGTTAACTTCGCTTTTACTCCGATTGGACCGACACCAACGCCGACAGTCTCGCCCACACCGACACCAGGATTAACCGGCAGCATTGAAGGTGAGGTCGTGAATCAGACAGATGGGATGCCTATTGCAGGCGCAAGTGTGGTACTGGATTCAAAGGTGAATGTAGCCACAACCGATACAAACGGTCTGTATCGCTTTAATACGGTGCCTGCCGGGCAGCATAAGATGTCCGCAGGGGCAAAGGGTTTTAAACAATCGGAAATAGAAACAATTACGGTAGTTGCCAATCAAACTGCACGGCAAAACTTCTTTTTAGCACCCCGTGTTACTCCAACACCCATAGCCTCACCGACGCCGGAAGCAACGCCCACGTCGCCATGTCCGGCAGAACTGATGGGGGTATTTCCGGTAGAACTCAAACTTGAAAGTGGAGAGAGCAGTGATGTGACAATCATTATTACGTGCGAGGACGGTGTTACCCCTGTTTCTGGAGAGACGGTGAAGGCAAAGGTCAAATCCGGCAGTGATGTCGTAACGGTCTCACCATTAGATGCAATTACCGATACCAACGGTCAGGCCATATTTACCATCATCGCAAAAAACAAGGTTGGAAAGGCAAAGGTGGTGTTCAAAGATAAGTCCGCTGGTCTCAAGACAACGGTAAAGGTGAAGGTTGTAAAATGATAAGAAACATATAACCACTGAAGACACAGGGGTTTTATATAGTTACACTTTTATCTTGTTGGACTGTCCGGAAGCCCTATTCTGAAATATGTAGTGGCAGGGAGGCGCCTTTATCTCGTTTATCTCGTTCCCATGCTCTGCGTGGGAACGAGACCATCAGACGCTCTGCGTCTCATTTACCATGTAATAAAATCTATTTTCAAAATGGAATGGTCGTCCTTTAAATAATTCCTGGCGCTTGAATAAACCCAATTGGTCGGATCATCTACATAGCCCCTTCTCACCGGATTGTTATGAATATACTTTATTTTCTGAAACAGCATGGCTTCCGACTGTATTCGTTGCGGATGAAATCCTTCCTGCCATAGTTGATACATCCTGTCGCTTTTAAAGCTTTTCTTTTCCTCCTGAAGTTGCTTGAGCAGCCAGGTG
>JABWAQ010000023.1 GCA_013360945.1 Candidatus Brocadia sp. | reverse complement strand
GGGGAGGGTATTTAATTCGTTAATTAATTGAATGGCTTGATTATCTATCTGTAAGGCGTAGATAATGAATCGGACTATGTTAATGGGGGTGAAAAATTGGCCTTTCGTTTGACGGAATCCTTCACGGGTGATCGTTTCAAAAAAGTCACCCAGAATATCTTTACCATCAATGGCGCTTCTTCCCTCCAAAAGGGATATGCTTTCTAATTGTTGAACTGTATAAACTAATTTGCTTAGGGGGAATTTTTCTTCATTTACGACAAAGATTTTTTCTAATTTTCTTTCGTCATCAATGTTGAGTTTATACTTTAAGGCTTGACGATAAAGCTTGTTGATTCGTTCAAACAGGGTCTCAGGTTGTTCTGTTTCAAAATTACCTTTTTTATCCTGATATCCCTTTACCTGAAACTCGTATTCCTCTCCTACTTTTCTGGCATCCTCATCATATATTTTGGCAAGAATGAGATTGACAAGCGAGTTAAAGATTTCTGTGTCTGTAGTACCGCCACCACCCCATAAGACATTATGTAACTGGGTAGCCAAACTTTTTAATTCCTGGGGAGTAAGGTCTTTTTTTAAAGCATACTGAGGATCGTCTTTTTTATAAGGAGGTTTTTTAGGTTTGCCATATCCACCCTGTAATTCGTTGCCAACCGACGGAGCGCCCGCATTTATCCAGTCATGATAATCGGGGAATTGTTCAAAATCAATGATTATAGCTTTATCAATACATCTATTGTCCTTGAAATCAACTGTATAGTAAACCAGGTATTTAACATCCTTCTCTTGATGGGCTAAGTCAAAGAGTTGTCCTTCTATTAATTCTTTGTCGCTCTCAAATTTATCGGGGGCTTTTAACTCAATAAATAAAAATGTCCCATCTTTGTTGTCTCTTACAAGGACATCTATTTTTGCTCTGGAAGTTTTGGGTCTTTCTATACTATAGCGTTTTTCAATCTCGATATATTCTGGTTTGTAGTCAAGTTCGTTGATTAATCTGTGAATCATATAAGCGCGCACAATTTCCTCATAACCCTTGATGACTCGAGTATCCTCGTGCTTTTTGATCTTATCCGTGTAAGACACAGTAGCTTTTTCAAGATCAATGATAGCGACCTTATGCTTATTTGATTTCAGGATTTTTTCAACGTGCTCTTTCCAGTTCATATACGGTCTCCTTTAAATTTTGACCGATACTAACATTACTTTTTATTGAAATCAAAGACAATACTGTTATCCGGCTGTTTCAACAGAATGCAGTGTCCACACCATGGTGTCGGTATTATAGGAGATGGCAAAGAGGTTTGCTCCATCCGTAACGGTAAAATGATGTATACCGGCCTTTCCTACCCTCTCTGTCCAGATATAGGTGATCTCCTGGACGCTGTACTTGCGACCGCTCCATACAAACCAGACGGGCTTGAGCTTTTTGTTGTTATCACCAAAAATGGCGCCTACCTTGATAGGTTCATTGATTTCTGTAATCATAATTGCCTTATCACCGCTGCAACCTTACCAATGATGTGTACATCGGCCTGCCCTTCTTTCACGACTATCGGTTTCATCGTTGGGTTTTCAGGTTTCAGGTGCAGGGTGTCTCCTCTTTTGTAAAATCGCTTTACCGTAGCCTCATCGTCGATAAGTGCCACCACAATTTCGCCGTTATTAGCCACCGGTTGCGGCTTTATAAGGACAAGGTCTCCTTCCTGTATATGGGCATCGATCATGCTATCCCCCGTCACCCGTAAAAAAAAGACATTATCACTACGGCACAGTGTCCGATCCACCAACAGATGTCCTTCAATATCTTCTATGACAGGGTGAGGCGCTCCTGCCCGAACCCTTCCCACAATCGGCACTGATCTTAGCTCTGAGCCTCTGGCAGATACCTCAACAATTTCAATGGCCCGTGGGCTGTTGAATCGCCTCTTGACATATCCTTTGCGCTCCAGGATTTTTAGGTATTTTCTTACTAAATTGGTACTGGAGAATCCTAATCCATCCATGAGTTCCCGTACTGTTGGAGGATAGCCTCTTTCCTGAAGATATTCCTTGAGGAAAGACAAAAAACCGGCCTGTTTTTTGGTGAGTGTTGAATTCGCAGGTTGCGATTTATTGGTGCTCATATGGGCACTATTATATCGATTATTTTATCTTTGTCAAGTTTGAAAATTTTGGTGTTTTTGCCGGGTGCTATAAGATATCTCGTATATCTTTTAAACCAACCTGTTCACGGCTCATAAATGGCTCTCCATATTCAGCCCTGATCAGATTGCCATAATATTGATTCTTTGCCGTGATTGTGCCACTAATGTATTTCCATCGGGCATCGTCGTAGGCAAACTGGGATTGATAGACCCGTGCAATCTCGAGCTTCTTTTTAAATTCCTTGCTGATATCGAGGATAAATGAGGGCGTAACGTGTAAACGGAAATGGGAACAGAGGTAATAGAAGATGTGCGTAGGATAGCATGGTTCTCCGGGGATATCCGATTTTGTCAGTTTTGCATAGAATCGGGCTGCCTCACCAATCTGGGTGGTTTGAACGTGATCGGGATGCGCGTCGATCCAGTAAGGGAGAAAAAGCACGTGCGGACGTATCTTTCGGATCACGGCAGCGACCTTTTTGCGGGCATCGATTCCGTCCATGAGGTAGCGATTGGGAAGGTCAAGCACCGTTCTGCTTTTTACACCCAGCAGGGCAGTTGACTGTTCCCATTCTTTCTTCCGGATTTCAGGACTGCCATGCGGTGTGGGTTCGCCATTAGTGAGGTCAAGGATGTGGACGTCGTATCCGAGTGTGACTAATTTCAGAATACTGCCCCCCATACCGCCTTCTACATCATCAGGATGAGGGCCTATTGCAAGAAGAGTTGTCATAAGAAGTACTTTAAAAATCGGTTTATCTTCTCACTTGAGAGAAGGAAACAATTGGAATTTGAAGTTGTCATTGTACTAAATAACGAAAAAAATGCAAGAGAAAGGTAGTGTTGAGCATTGTTGCGATTATGCTGGCTATTTAATGTGTAACTTTCATAACCCGAACAAGTTGGAAAAGACGAAATCCGAAGCACGAAATTCGTGAGTCAACGCTGTCAGGGTTAATTAATTCATATTTTTGCTAAAAATGTCAACAATCTTTTTAAGCGATACTTAATGGCATTTATCCCAAAGACCTGGCACAGCGGAAGCCAATGGTGTCGTTTTTGTAAGTGGGTTCATCGTAGTCCCGATTTGCACAACGGACGTGGACTATGCCAGACCCGTTCCATGAGCCGCCTCGTAACACCTTGCAGGCGCTTAATGCCCCGCTTGTTGGGGAAGGTTTTAATTCGTAAATGGATATGCCCACATTTTCCGGTCTTCCAAAATAAGGGTTTTCTTCAGCGATGATGGGGCCTTGCGGGTCTTTATTCGGGGCATGACTATAATATTGGCTGTCGTACCAATCAGCCGTCCATTCCCACACATTTCCGGACATGTCGAAACATCCATAAACACTCTGACCCTGCGGGTACTTCGCAACAGGGGTTGGCTTTTCAATCTTGACCTCGGCGCAGTTTAACCGCGTTTTATCAAATTCATTGCCCCATGGGTATATCCTGCCATCGGTACCGCGGGCGGCCTTTTCCCATTCTGCCTCTGTAGGAAGCCTTTTTCCCGCCCATGTTGCAAACGCCTCGGCCTCATACCATGAGATATTGGTGACGGGGGAATCAGGATCACCATGAAAAATACTGTCTAAATCGTTACCTTGCAATGGATTTGACTGCAAAATACACTGCCATCCGGCATCAGACCAGAATGCCTTTTGGGTATAACCATCAGACTCGATGAAGCGCTTATATTGGGCGTTGGTAACGGGATATTTGTCAATGAGGTAGGCGCTGAGATAAACCTCTCTCCGGGGAAGTTCGTTTTCTAACCGGTCTGTCTCGATGTTACGATCAATTTCCAATAATCTGTCAATGTCTTGTTTTGTGCTCCCCATCAAAAATGTCCCTTCGGGAATGAGTACCATGTCTTCGGGGATGCCTTGTCTTCCTTCGTGTATTTTGATCATATCATAAAAAGTTTATCATAGAATATTTGAATGTCAAAAGAGTTTCTCTCGTTTTAGTCAGGAATAATTCACTGCAAAGGCGCAGGATGCGCAAAATGGGGTAAAAAGCGATAAAAAAAGAGATAAAAGGAATTTTCTATGGTCGTTAAAGCCTTCGTTCTTCGTATCTTTGCGATGAATAGTTATATTTTTAACGTTTAAGATTGATTCGGGAAATGGAAATCGCTATTATCACTGAAATACCATGTATACAATGCTGCAAAAATATTTTGGTTATACGAGCTTTTACCCCCTCCAGGAGGACATTATCAAGGAAGTGCTGAGACAAAGGGACGTCTTTGTCCTCATGCCGACAGGGGGTGGTAAATCCTTGTGTTATCAACTGCCTGCCCTTCTTTTCCCTGGTGTAACCATTGTCATCTCTCCATTAATAGCCTTGATGAAAGACCAGGTAGACGGATTATTGGCTGATGGCATTCCAGCAACGTTCATCAATAGTTCGTTAAGTTATGATGAAATTGATGTCAGAAGGCGGAGACTGTCAAACGGCGAAATAAAGATCCTCTATGTCGCGCCGGAAAGACTGGTCATGCCCGAATTTCTCCAATTCTTACAGGGATTGCAGGTGTCTCTTATTGCTATAGACGAATCGCATTGTATTTCTGAATGGGGGCATGACTTCAGGCCGGAATACCGTCAGTTAAAGGTGTTGAAGGAGAGATTTCCCAGGGTGCCTGTTATGGCCTTAACGGCCACCGCAACACCTGTCGTTCAGGCAGACATCCTTACGCAACTGAAATTATCGGACGGCAAGATCTTCAAGGCAAGTTTTAACCGGAAAAACTTGTATTACCAGATTAAACCCAAAGATAATCCCTATCACCAGATACTCCAGTATCTGGAGGGCAGAAAGAAGGATTCCGGAATTATCTATTGCCAGAGCCGTAAGACAGTGGAAAGTTTGGCTGCAGGCCTGCAGGCGAAGGGATACCGCGCCCTGCCATATCATGCGGGACTGACCGCTGAAGTCAGGACGGAGAATCAGGAACGGTTTATCCGTGACGACGTGGAGATTGTTGTGGCAACGATTGCCTTTGGTATGGGCATCGACAAACCAAATGTGCGGTATGTGATTCACTATGACTTACCGAAGAGCATCGAAGGTTATTACCAGGAAACAGGGCGTGCGGGAAGGGATAGTTTAAAGAGCGACTGTATCTTGTTCTTTAGTTATGCCGACAAATTCAAGATAGAACATTTCATCAATCAAAAGGAAAACGAAGACGAAAAGCAAGTCGCTTATAAGCAATTGCGGGAGTTAGTGAACTATTGTGAAAGCAATGTTTGCCGGAGAAGGTTATTGCTGGCGTATTTTGGAGAACATTTTGATGAACCGAATTGTGGTAATTGCGATGTTTGTTTAGAACCGAAGGAACGGTTTGATGGAACAATCGCCGCGCAAAAGATTTTATCATGCGTTTACCGTGTGGATGGGCGGTTCGGGATAAATTACGTTATTGACGTCCTGCTGGGTTCAAAAAACCAAAAAGTGTTGCAAAACCGGCACGATATGATTAAGACATTTGGTGCCGGAAAGGAATATTCAAAGTCGCAGTGGCAGGCGTTTATCCGGGAGTTAATCCAATTAAGGTACCTGGGATTGGATGGGGATAAGTATCCCGTCTTAAAATTGAATGAGAAGAGTCGGGATGTGTTATTGCGCAATGAAAAGGTGTTTTTAACAAAACCCGAAGAAAAACCTCATATTCAGAGAGCCGAAGTGCGTGAAGATTACGACCGCACCTTGTTTGAACGTTTGAGGGTTTTAAGAAAAACACTGGCCGATCAGGAAGGCGTGCCGCCGTATGTTGTTTTTCATGATACCAGTCTGAAAGAAATGTCAACATATTATCCACAAAATGTCGCTGATTTGCGGTCGATAAGCGGCGTGGGAGAACGGAAATTAAGGAGGTACGGAGATGTGTTTTTGCAGGAGATCGTTGGTTATTGCAAACAACACCATGTTGAGCCCAAACCGATTGTCCGGAAACCCATTGAACCTTCCGGAGAGCAAGCGAAGTCTTTAACGCATCAGGCAACCATGGAACTGTACCGGCAAGACCTCACCATCCAGGAAATTGCACAAAGGAGGGGGCTTGCGGTGTCCACGATTGTCTCTCATATGGAAAAACTTATTCAGGAAGGAGAAGATATTTTTGTAGACAGGATGGTCTCCCCGGAAAAGCAAAACCGCATTCGTACGATATTCAACGAATTAGGCATGGAACGGTTGACCCCGGCAAAGGAGAAACTCGGAGATGATTATTCCTATGAGGAGATAAGGCTGGTGCGGGCGAAGATGATGCGTGAATGAGAAAAGTAAGTTTTAAGCTGCGCTGGGAATTCTTTAGAAAACCTTATAAGTGTTATTGATTGAATAAATTCATTTCGGATATTTTGTGTTCTTCGTTTTTTTCTTAGGTTCGAACAAAGATTTCCGGATAGGATGATTTTAACTCTTCTACTTTTTTATTCGCTGTCTTCAAATCAGGAGATTCGAGGATATCAATGAGTGTTAAAATAATATCCTTTTCATAATAGTCAATCCCTTCATTCTTATTTACAAAATTCCTGACTCCGTTATAACTCCATGACCTTTCATAATCCTTTTGTAAAGATTTATAGTATGTAACAAAATCCTTGATTTCATCGAAGGCGTTGGTCTTTTTCTCTTGGCAAAGCAAGGCTGATATTGCAATAAACATTATACTGAGCCTTTCTTCTTTAGTCAGGTTTTGGTTTTTCAACCGCTCTCTTGCTAAGTTGTATGCCTGTTCAAAGCGTCCAGTAGTCAAGTTGGCCTCGATGAAATTTTCCTTGAATGTGACATTGTTGCTATCAAGGTCGTACACTTTTTTGTACATCTCATATGCCTGTTGATAATTATGAAAATATTCTTGATACAATATGCCAAGATTCGCGTGAACAGATACATTTTCAGGATACTTTTCAAGATAAGCCTTGAGTAGTTCTTCGACAGCATCGGCTTTCTTTAGCTCACAATATACTCCTCTCAATAAAGAATATGCATCCTCATAATCACTGTCATACTCTATTGCCTTCTTTGCGCTCTCTATCGCATTCGCATATTCTTCCTGAGCAAATTGAATTCTGCCCAGGACTCCATAAGCGTAGGCATCTTTCGGAGACAACTTTATTGCCTTCTCAGTATTTTCCCTTGCCTTGCCATAATTCTCGCTTAATCTGTAGCAATCCCCCAACTGTATATATAATAATGAAGATTCTGGTATTAATACTACTGCTCCTTCAAGTGTTTGAATTGCCTTTTCATACGCTTCTCTTTGGGTATAAATATTTGATAAAACGAGATAGGCGTAATCATTGTAAGGGTCCATTTGTAAAGCATTTTTCAATGCCTTAATCGCCTTAGAATAAGCATTTATCAGTCCAAAAGTCTCTCCCAATTCAACGTAAGCCCATTTCGTCGGCATAATCTCTATAGCCCTATGGTAATTTTTGATGGCCTTATGGTACTCGCCCTTCGTTTTATAAGTAATTCCAAGCACTCTATAAGCCCATTCGTCTTCAGGATTGAGGGAAATTGCTATTTTCAGTTTCTCAATAGCTTGATCATGCTTTCCTGTGATATTGTAACCAAGTCCTAATTTAACATAGGCAAAATTGTAATCGGGATATTGTCTTATTGCCTCTTCCAATAATTCAAGATATTTCTGATATTCATTCCTGTATACGTTTTTGCTATAAATTATTTCCAGCATTTCATAAGCGCCATCGCATCTTCGATCAAGAGAAATAGCCGTTTTTAGTTTTTTCATTGCCTCATCCGTTTTGCCCTTCTCAAATAACCGTTCTCCTTCACTTACAAGGCCAGGCACTGCAAATTTTTTTACTTCTTCTTCCGGGTCTAAGGCAGAATCCAGTTTCTTTGCCTCTTCGAAACAAACAACAGCGTCTTCTATTTTGTAGATCCTTGCTAAATATTGCCCCTTCTCTTTAAGTGCAGTAATCGAGAATCGCTTCGCTTCATCCGCGGGATCGATATTTAGATTGGCATCCTTTTCTTTGGCTTTTCTAAAATCATCAATAGCGCCATCGATATTGCCTGCCTTTGCAAGATTCTTGCCTTTCACATACCGGTCTAATGCCTCAAACATGTGCGGGAGTTGTTTCTCGTTTAGATGTTCTTTGCACTCTGCTTTACTCAATGAACGGGTAAGATACGTCCTTGCCATCGATACGATATCTTCTTTTTCAAGTGGGTGTATTTTTATTGCGTTATCCCCTTCACTGGCAGTGCCAAGATATTTTCCATCCGGACGAAATGTCACAGCATTCACCCAGCCGGTAAAACCAGAAATGGTGCGCAGCGGCTTGTGCGTCACCACATCCCAAATCCTTACGGTTTTATCCCGACTGGCAGTGGCAATGAGGTTTCCGTCAGGACTAAAGGCAACATCATTGACAAAATTCGTATGTCCTGAGAGGGTGAACGGTTTCTTGCCCGAAGCAACATCCCATACCTTTACCGTATTATCCCGACTGGCAGTGGCAATGAGGTTCCCGTCAGGACTAAAGGCAACACCATTGACAAAATTCTTATGTCCTGAGAGAGTGAACAGCTCTTTGCCCGAAGCAACATCCCATACCTTTGCCGTATTATCCCAACTGGCAGTAGCGATGAGGTTTCCATCGGGACTAAAGGCAACATCACTTACAAAATTGGTGTGACCTTTTAGAGTGCAACGTTCCTTACCTGAACTGACATCCCATATCTTTGCTGTCTTATCAAAACTAGCAGTGGCAATGAGTTTCCCATCAGGGCTAAAAATGACATCATTGACATGATCGATGTGGCCTGAAAGGGGGCGAATCTCCTTTCCGGATACAGCATCCCATATCTTTGCGGTTTTATCCCAACTGGCAGTGGCAATGAGTTTTTCATCGGGGCTAAAGGCAACTCTAAAAACTGTATCTTTATGCCCTTTCAAGGCAAGAAGTTCCTTGCCTGTTTCGATATCCCATACCCTTGCTGTCTTATCATTACTTGCAGTAGCAAGGTGTTTTCCATCGCGACTAAAGATTACTTCCCAAACCATACTCGAGTATTCGGGGAGAATATGCTGATTTCTGCCCAATGTTACGGATGTAATATCCCACACCTTTACTGAATTATCAAAACTTGCAGTGGCAAGGTGCGTTCCGTCCGGGCAAAAGGCAACATCGCTGACCGCATTGGTGTGGCCCGGAAGCGTTTGCAATTTTTTCCAGGATGCAGCATCCCATATTCCTACAGTATAATCCCAGCTCGCAGTAGCAAGCCGTTTTCCATCTTTACTGAACGCAATGCTGTTTACAACACCACGTTCTGAAAGGGTAATATGCTCCTTACCAGATGCAATATCCCATATCTTCGCTGTATTATCAGAACTAGCAGTAGCCAGAAATTTTCCATCAGGATCAAAAGCAACGCTATTAACTCTATCGCCATGCCTTTTAAAAACACGGATTGGTTTGTCTGATTTAACACCCCATATCATTGCCGTTTTATCCCAGCTTGCCGTAGCAATGAGAGTATCATCAGGGTTAAAAGTGACATCGCTGACAAGGTCGGTATGACCCGCAAGGGTGCGAATTTCTTTACCGGATGCGGCATCCCATATTTTTGCCGTTTTATCATCGCTGGCAGTGGCAATACGATTTCCTTCCGGGTTAAAAGTAACACTATTTACACACAAGGAGTGTCCTTTGAGCACAAGAATTTCTTTGCCAGATTGCACATCCCAAATTCTCGTTTGTGCATCATCGCCTGCGGTGGCAAGATGTTTCCCGTCCGGACTAAAGGCAACGCAAGTAACCATCGCATTTTTCTCACCCAAAATGGCTTGAATAGGAATACGCTCTTTGTTGCGGATAACTTCGACTTTTACGTAAGTTTCCGGTGAGAAACCCAGAAGCACATCAAAGAAGTTATTAAAGTCTACTTCTTTATCGTCGATTTTTGTGATAATATCATCTACTGCGATGCCTGTGTTATGAGCAGGTCCTCCCCCGATCACATTTTTCACCAGGACTCCTAAACCTTTCTGTAATTCATATTGAGCAATTATGTCATCCTTTACAGGAGAAATTTCTATACCAAGCCATACACAATCCGGATAAGATATGCTACCACTACCAAACTTTTGCATAGATTTAGCATCCCATATTATCACCGTGCCGTCCTTACTGGCTGTAGCTATCATACTTCCATCCGGACTATATGCAACACTGGTAACTATATCTACATGATCCGTCAGGTTGAGTTGTATTTTCCGTGATTGTAAACTTTGTAAAGCGCTGTATAGGGCATCTTGCGCTTTGGATCTTTTTCTTCTGTCCGCTTCGGTGTTGTCTGTAGTACAGGCATACATTTCTGATACCGCATACATTGCCAGGAGAACACTGAGTTCCGGATCTATCGGTAAATTTTCCTTTGCAATTCCAGCTATCCTAAAAGCATTTGAAATTCGATTCTGTTTTTCGAGTATTGTTGCCTGTTTTTTTGCTGTGTCGTAATTTCGTATAGCAATAACAAAAGCAAGGACAGCGCATATGAACAATACGGCTGTTCCAATAGAAATGCGCATGAATAGCTTCTTTGATTTTTTGGCCTCTTCTGCGCGTGCAGCCTCTGCTTTAGCCAAGGCCTGAGCTTGTTGCAATTCATGCTGACGGGCTTCTTCCTTTTCCCGTTTATGTTTTTCAATAGCCTTCCTGCTGGAGTCAACCAGGAGCAGAATGTCTTCGCCATAAACATTACGACTCTTTGGGGTTTCCTGTGAGTAAGTTTCTTCCAAAAGGAGACGGTTAAGTCTTCTAATATCGACCTTTTCATCGCTGTTTAAAGCGGACAGGCTTTTCTCTCTGTATCCCTTAGTTTTGCTGGCCAACGCTACTATGTTTTGAGAGAAACTGATGTCCGGTTTTCTTGAATGCAAAATATCGTAGAAATTGGGGATTTTTATAAGTTCATTAAGCCAGTCTGCCGTATGGTCATTTGCAGTGAGAGGAGCTATATGGTAATCATCACTGTTAACTACGTTACAAAGTCTTTCAATAGATAATGGTGGTTTAAATTCGTATGCACGAAAATAAGAACCCAGAATATTTAAACATCGCTCTGCTTCGCGTAAATCGACTTCATCCAGTAAACCACTCGCGCCCTTCCCTTTAGCATCCCATCCCCCTACCTTTTCTGTCAGCCACTTGCGGGCATACCTTGCAGCCCGGTTTTTATCAAACCACCTCCGGTTGGATTCCTGAATGGGCTCAATGAATCTATCGTGGGTTAATTCATACCACCGTGCGCCGGCTCGCCATTCACCCCGTATGAGATGCAAACTTTCAAACAAATTTATTGCCCCATCCGGAATCCATTGGGCTTCTTCCTGTTCTTTATGAAACATTCCGCGTGTGCCCGATTTCGTGATGAGTTTTTCTTTGAACCACTCGCGCAAATCCCATTCGTTTACACCCGTCTTTAGCACGGTCTCTATGATAGCGTTTTCATAAAATTCCGATAATGTCCGGTTTACATCTCCAAAAGAGCTAAGAAGATTTTCTGTTATTTTTGTGACATTATCAGGTAAATTCTGCCACAACGTATGGCAAACTATCTGGAGTTGTACAGGTTCTACAAATTCCCCTGGCACCACGATAGTTTTTCCGGTATCAGCGACAACCCTGGTCTTCGATAAATCTTCAACAAGTTTTTCTGCAACGCCATCAACATAAGAGAATCCGGTGCCTTTTAATGGGCTTTTAATAGCCGTTAGCGCATTTTCTTTAGTCAAGCGCTTCAAATAAAAACGGGTTCGCAATTTTTCTGGCAATAAAGAGGCGAAAAAATCTATTTGGGCCACATATTCCTCACGTATGGTAAAGATCACCCGCAAGAGAGAATCTTCTTCCAGCGCTTCCCGAACCTGTTTAAAGAAATCCTCTCTGTCTTTCCATAGTTCCCTGCCTTTCCAGTCTTCCGCATAGAATGTAAATAACTCCTCGAACTGGTCGAAGATGATCGCACGGGGCGAAGGCATCCCGTCTTCATCAGTGACCCGTTTGCGTTTTCTCAGAAAGGCAATAAGGGACATCTTTGGATCGATTTTCTCTTTTATCCAATTCCTTAGGGCATTAAACACAAAGACGTTTTGTACTTCTTCAGGTTTTATTTCCTTTGAAATAACTCCTTTTACCCGGGCTACAGGCAAAACGTCAAATCCATTTTCTTCAAGTATGGGAATGATCCTGGCATTCAGCAGTGACGACTTTCCTGTGCCGGACTGGGCGTAGAGAAGCACTTCCCGTTCGGCAATAATCAGTGAGAGGAGTTCCCTGGATTCATGGTCACGTCCAAAAAACAGAGTACGATCACCCCTTTCGAAAGGGCGTGGACCTACATAAGGTTGGAATGGCAGTGTCATTTTTTAAATGCCTCCCATCGACTTTTTAATTCAGCCGCAAATTGGTCGGCAGTTCCCCAGTATACTCTTATCCTAAGTTCTCCAAAATAATGATCAAGGTAGTCTTGTGCTTTTTTCTTATGATTCTCAGAATCCGTCTCTTTTACCGGTGTAATCTGCACAGATACGTGAGATCGTTGAAGGCTTTTTTTCATGTAACTTACAAGACTTCGGAAAAGAACCCGAAAATTCCAGTCTGAGATTTGATAACCGATAAAAAGAAGCGATGTGCCGGTAAATGCTTCACGAATCCGTGCTGGAAGCAGATCCTGATCTGAAATACTCATAAGAAAATCTAAATAATCATCTTCAGTAAGAACGAGAGATTCTGCCATGTCGATATGTCCGTGAAGGTGGAACACTACGGGATTTGCTACATCCGGACTAAATCCGGTCGCGGCGGTGAATACGGACTGAAAATTTTGTTTCACATACTCATTCCATTTACAGAGTTCCAGTTTAGGGTTTCTGTTTCTACTTTTCAGCGCTTGTTCTATAAAGTTATCGTAATTCGTGGTCATATATACAGGGAGAGGAAGGTCTGACATCAGTTTATGAATTTCATTTACCGGAGGAGAGCCGGGCGATTCAACATTTTTTATTGCTCCTTTAAATTCTTCCACAATTTTTTCCTTTGGGTTCATTTGATCGATTTCTACGGCAAGAAATTGAGCTACGCGAGCCAGGTTGCCGGAATCTTCCAATGGGTAGTCATGATCCTTTGCCCATTTTTGTGCAATATCTTTCCCCAATGGAAGCAGTCCATAAGAGGCTCCTGCACCAAGGAAGGGTGTACATTTTCCTGCTTTGATCCTACAGAGAAGATTATCCCAATCTTTATCTTCTAATATGGTTGGCATTCCTGACCTCCCGATTAACCACGCGATAAACAGGCATAAGAAGACCTGTGGAAAGGTGGTAATTTACAAAAAAATTATGGTGTTTTTCCCTTTATATCTTCTTGTGTTTCCGGTAAGTGATTTTCCCCCTTTTCGGGTTCAGTTAATAACGTCTCGGCCACTTTTTTGAGTTTTAATATGGTTTGTTCTGAAAATAAGCCGGCCAGAGCCGCCATTGCCATGAAACCGTAAGGGCTGGTTTCTTTGGTTGTTGCCTGTGGGAAAAAACCACCACGAATGATGAGGTAAAAAACGAGTCCGAGGGTTGCTCCGACAAAAGGCAACATAATATACATAGCAAGCCAGCTCCACACCAGTTTTCGATTGCCTACATACTTGTAGAATGACCTGAGGGCGTGAACCAGGCTGCCCAGCGCGCCTGAAAGTGTTACAATGAGGACGGAACGTATTTCATCTGAAATTGAAAAGGTTGAAAAAAGAAAGGTTACTGATTGATCAGGATTTGCCCCGCCTGATGGAGGTAAAGTTGGCCAGAATTGAATGATGCTATAAAGGAGAAAGCCGGAGAAGATGATAAGATATGCCGTGATTGAGATAATACCGGATATGCCAACTGGTCTTTCACCTATCCTTTTAGGTCTCTGATCTTCAGTGGTTTTATTTGGTGCTTCTGCCATTTTGTTTCTCCATTTTGTGAGTGTTCGAAGGGTTTTTTTATTCAGTCGAATAAAAAACTGTATCCTGATCGGAACGAGTTTGGTCTCATACCGCAGGGGTTTATCATCCGCCATCCTGTGCGGTTTGGAAGGGATGCGCAACCCTTCCTTACCCCTGTCAATTTTTGCCAAAATAGTCAGAATGTTTTATTAGGAGACTTAGGCATCACAAAGAACAAAGCTTCAGAATATGTTTACTTTTAAATAAATTTTCTGCAGTTGTCAACATAAAATATTTTGCAATTTCAAAATCCTAAAGGTAATACCGTTCGTTTAGATTTGTGGGATCTCTTTGGAAAACGTACCGAAGCCGTTCGTTTTGCTGTTTTAGAGATGATTTTTCCTGACTCAGTTGGAAATCAAAGGTTCATGGATTGGTCTCTGACTCGCCACGTCCCATAGGATGACCGATCCGTCCTCACTGCCCGAAGCCAGTGTCTTACCGTCTGGGCTGAATGCAATACTTTCCACCGTACCACCGTGTTCGGCGAGAGGTTCACCAACAGGAATTTTATTTACTACATCCCACAGGATAATGGTCTTATCCATACTACATGAGGCCAATAGTTTGCCGTCCGGGCTAAATATAACACTTTCCACCGCACCTTTATGGCCTGTTAAGGGTTTACCGATTGGCTTCCTGTCTGCCACGTCCCACAGGATAATTGTTTTGTCATCACTCCCTGATGCCAGCAACTTGCCATCGGGGCTAAAGGCAACGCTCTCTACCCACATTTTATGACCTGTTAATGGTTCACCAATCTGTTTCATGCCTTCGATATCCCACAAAATAACATGTCCATCCACACCGCATGAGGCTACGATCTTGCCGTTCGGACCAAAGGCTACGCCCTCCACCGGTTCGGTGTGCCCTGTGAGAGGCACATCAATGGGTTTCATTCCCGCCACATCCCACAAAATAACGAGTCCATCCGCACCACATGAGGCCAATGTTTTACCGTCCGGGTTGAACGAGATGCATTCCACCCACCCTTCATGTCCAATCATGGGCATACCCTGGTGCTTCATGCTTGCAATATCCCACAGGATAATAGCGCCATCTGCACCGCCAGACGCCAATATTTTCCCATCAGGGCTGAAGGCGACACTCCACACTGACCCGCTATGACCAATCAGCGGTCCGCCAAGTGTTTTCATACTCGTCAGATCCCATACAACAATGCCATTATCATTTCCTGATGCCAGCATCCTGGCATCGGGGCTGAATGTAACACAGTTTATTCCCTTTTTATGATGGTCCCAGGGTTCATCGTCGGATTTTTCCCATGTCCGGGGCGTATTCGGCAAAGTCAATTCCCATTCATTTGATACAGCACACCTGCTGATGATTAAAATAACACTCATCAGCACCATTCCAGCAAGTACAGGAACTAAACGTCTTGTGCAATCATCGTAATTTCGCGTTTTCCTATTGATCATCTCTTTTCCTTCTCTTGTTCACATTAAATTAGATTTTCGGTTACTTTTTAGTCAATAAATTTGGTTTGACCCAACACACCAAATTGTGTTTTAATCTTTCATGTTTTGCACAGTATTCATTACATCAAGGCAATTAGCATCAAGAAATTTTACCGATTCAAAATGTTTGTCAATATTGTCTTCCAAAATTAAAGTGTATTGAACAGCGTCGATTCTTTCAGAATTTTTTGAAATGAACGAAGGATAATATATCGTTGGAAAGAAACCCAATTGTTCGAGAGATACATGAAGTGATGAAAAGTCAGCGCGCACGTCTAAAACAATTGTTTGTAAATCATTGTTACGTGTGAGTTGTTTCAAGGATTGCACGATGTTTGCTATCAGTATTCCCTGTAAGCCATGAAATTTTGATTGAAGAGAAAGAATTCTTGCACGACAATCTAAATGATCCCAAGAAATACGACCTACTGCTAATAGGTCTTTTTTATAAAATACAAGAAAATATTTTTCAGAGTAACGTTTGCTATTGGGATCCTTACCTTCAAGTCGCTTGAGTCTAACAATACCGCTATTATGATTACCGATTAGATTTAATTCCATTTTAGGCAATTGGTCATTGTTAGAAATGTCACTTACAATTCGAAAATCCCCTTTTTCTTCAAAATTTGTCTTATCAAAAACAGGATGAACAGGTACCAAAATATTTCTAAGTTCTCGCCACGAGTCAAAGGTAATAGGGTAAGGTATCGACTCGTTGGCTTGTGGACAATTTATGCTAAACAACCGACATACCTTTTTCGCAAGTTTCTGCACTTTCACACTTACAGTGTAGTCAATACTTCTATTCTTTATTGCAGTGTCCGATAGCTTACCGAGGACAAGCATGGGTTCATGTCCGCTATCCGTCATATGTGCAAGAGGTTCGAAACCAATTGGGACAAACCCGTGCTTTTTTGCAACCTTCCACCCTCCGGGGTTTGCAGTACGGGCTTCTGCTATAATGAAATGAGTGGCATCTTTAATCCTTTTACACAACTCTGCCATCAGTCCTGTAGCCACACCGAGCCGTCGCCATTTTTCATTAACAACCAAACCCGTTTGTTCTGCTATTCGATCTTCACTACCAGGGCTACCAATATTTCTTAATACCCCGAAACAACCGATTACCTTGCCAAAAGCCTCCGCAACGATCCAGCAGAATTCTTTACGGATCAGGTTATTTGCAAACCACAAGGGATCCATAAACTGAGGAAAGGGATAACGTTCACCACAGCTTCCGGAATTTGCAACCAGATAAGTTTCCTTATAAAGCGCCGCCATCGAGTCTGCATCTTCGGGCCTTGCGCTGCGAATGATAAAGCGCGCTGGAGTCGTATGTTGCATCGTAAATCTTTCCAACCGGTCTCCTTTCTTATATGACGGGCACGATGAAACTATCTTGGGAGCTGAATTGGTGACATGATACTCTCCTCTCGGATTTATATAATTACGTTCGCACCGTGTTAACTTTTGTTGCCCAAATAGTAGCACAATTACCCAGATGTGAGTCCTTTATGCTGTGTATAGAAAATCCGTTTTCACGTAAATTTGACTCTATTTCTTCCGCAAAAAGTCTTAACTCTCGACTCCCAGGGTCTAATAATTTGTTTGCCGTCATTACACGTTCCCAGTCCTGTCTTAAGATCGCATAAAGATTTTTCTGTCGTAAATATTCTTCCACAAAGTCAATTAATATCTGCAACTGAAAACACCTTTTGATCTCAGTTATCACAATAGAGCCACCGGGACGGAGTATGCGAACAGCCTCATGAAATGCTAATCTTGGGTTTATCATGTCATATAGTGCGAGCATTATAGTCACACCATCAAAGCTCCTATCAGCAAATTGTGATAAATCCTCTGCATTCTGTTCTATAATTGATAGATTAGCCATGCAGGTTTCGAAGGTTTTCTCCCTCAACCGTGCAAGCATTGTTGCGTTCAGATCGACTGCTGTTACTCGTCGGTTTTTTGAAAGTAGCTCAACCGAAACATTCCCGGTTCCAGCCCCGATATCAATAACATCTGTAATTCCCTGCCCCGTCATCACCTCAACATGCCGTTTGATTACCTCTTGATAAAAGGGGAGCTTAGGCAGAATAATATCATAGCTCAGCGAATAAGATTCCCATACTTTTTGTCTCGCCAGTTCATTGAGTTCAGATTTCATGATTTTTTCAATGAATGAAATTAGAGTCGAACTATACCATCATAAAATGTTGCATTCTCTTTAACATCATAATACAATACTGTGACTTCCCATGGTGTAATATCCTTATTATAACTTGATATTACAGGAAGCCATGCGTTTGGAATTTCGTCTCCAGCCGAGAGAGTCTGTTTAGAAAAGACCATGCAAACTTTCGCTCTGGGTATCTGTCCCCTCATAAGTTCTCCTAACATCTTGGACTGTTCATTCTCAAAATTTTCTGCCTGTTTTTTTGGCATCTTAGCTTTAATTTTATTAATTACCTCATTAAGATTCATTCCAGTTAACTGTTCTATTCCAAAAAGTTCTTTAGCCGCCTTCGAAGCTCCGATTACTGTTCCACCTCCTTCTCTGAACCATAGTGTAATAGCAGGCCATGCATGACGCTCTTTCATTTCATCCCTACTGGTTAATATAAGAGGTATAAATTTGTCGCAACAATCCCTTATTTCCTTCCGTTTTTTTTCAAGCGCATCATAGTCATCTGAGTATTCTTTTTTAAGTAACTCAACGACAGTACGATTTTGGATATCAAACGGTAGTAATGGTTCTATTTCTTCATTCTCACGACCAGCGCGAACAAATACAATAGGTTTCCTCAATCCCATCCGATAACCAGCTTCAAGCATAACATTTCCATTCCAATACCATTTTTTATCATTACCATTACCTTTTTGTGGGCTTCCAAGATAGGCTATTACAATATCAGCGTTTTCCAAATTATTGAAAACCCTGTCAGAAATACTGCCTATACCTGCTTCCATATCGTTATCCTTAGTTTTCGGCACTTTAATTTGTTTATCACCACGGATCATGACTTCTTCGTCTGCACCAATAACCTTGTAGTTGGATTTACAAGCAGGCTTTATGATTTCTTTTAAAACAAAAGTCGCATCTTTTGTACCAAGAGGAGAAATAACAAAACAAGAAAAAGACATATTTTTTACCTCCACATTATTGTTAAGTTAAGAAGAACTGTTCTTTACGTAATATTATAGCAAAGAGGGCGTGTCCTCCCACAGCAGTCGAAGGTTTCAAATTTACGATTTCTTGAATATCAGAATTAAACATTTTCATTCTAAAATTGTAATTCATAATTATAAATTAGTCGGAATTGTTTAGGTAACAAATTATTCCTTCAATTAGTCTATAACCATAGAGTTCACAAATTTTCCTCTTTCTTTTCTTCCTTTTTGCGATCTGTAATAAACTTCTCTAGTTCTTTTTTCCTTTTTCTCTGTGTTCGGCCTGTTTTACACTCAATTCGGCCAGTGCATCTTGCATATGCTGCGCCCAGCCAGTGAGTTCGCCTTCGAGTACTTTTTCCGTGTTATCAACTAATAGATCGATTTTTTTCTCATTTGCCTGTTCTTCTGGCGATAAGGCTATCCACCAGGATTTTATATTACCCAGGTTTGTTGCAGCCTGGTTGTATTGAATAAGGGTATTCTCGACCTGGTGGTACCCAAAATACGTGGTAAATGCAGTTGCTAACGACGTCGTTAAAGCAACCCAGAGTTCCAGATGTATCGCAGCTAAAAAAGTACCTACACCACCCACAATCAGGATTGCCCATTGCAAGAACTTGAACTGTCTTTCCAATTTTACCGTTTTCTTGTTGTAATAGCCGAGTTGGTCATCCAGGCGAAGGGCAATGTACCGATCTGGCGTGAGAAAGGAAAATCCGTCGTCAGGCTCGGCAGCAGCGTACTTTGGAGGAATAGGCCCTTTATATGGGCGTAAGGCAGACACATTAACATTAGTTTGCATCAATTGACGGCTGTGAAACTCAATCTGGCGGGCTAATTCCGCTTCGCGTGTGGTCTGTTCTGTATCTTCCTGGTTTGATTGTTGAATATTTGCCTCTTTATCTAAACCAGTTCGAGAGGTTGATTTTTTACTGTTGTTATTTGCAGGTCTGGTTCGATATCGGTATATTGCGCGCTTTATCGCTTCAGCACTTCCTCGCAACAAGACCCACTTGCTTCCCTGATTAAAGCGGTTTGTGCCCGCAATCAAAACAGAAATAAGGATCGGAAGGATCAAAATGGTATAGTGAGATGTCGGACCCACCCAGGCAAAGGTAAAATTTAAGCCAAGAAAATGTATGGATGTTTGTGTAGAAAAATAGCTCTTTAAAAATGTTTGAGTTAACACAAGTCCAGTGGTAAATACACCCAGACCCAGTATCACTTTTTGCAACCAGTTGAAACTTTTCTGATGTCGTTTTGCATTTTCATCATAGACTGCAAAGCGTTCCCATGCCATTTTGAGGATCGTGTCTTCTCCCAATTGACGGACGATTATTTGTTTTAACGCCTCAATAGTTTCGGCTTCTTTAAAGATAAGGATATTGCCATCGGCGATAATCTCAGCCAAATCGGGATCGGGTATGAGGGAAGATTGTTCGTTAATCAGCAAGTCGGTAATTTTGTCAGCTAATCCACCGTTGCCGGCGATGGCAATGATTGGCCATCCAAGTCTTACACTGTGAAGCAGTTCGTTTTTGGTAATGGATTCTCCACCCGTCAATATCACCACAACGGGTGTTTTTGACGAGGCACCTTTCGTTTCTTTTTGTATTGTTGCCCCCACTTTCTTAGATGATAATGAAGTGAGATCGTTATGCAATAACGCTTTCGCCAATTCAAACATCATCTCCGTCTCACCACCCCAGTCACTAGTATTTACCAGTACAAAATGGGAATGATTCGGATCAAGTGGTGCGCCGTTTTCAATACTGCCTTCCGCAGTCCCACCCGGATAGGTTACCTTTCCTGCCGGTGCAATACCCAATAATACGGATTGTCTTCCCTGGTCGGCAACGCCCTTGCCCATCATTGCCATAACTCCTGAGTGTGTTCCACCATCAATGATCAATGCATCTTTGCCGTCTGCTACACGGGCAATGCCACGACTGAACAATTGAGTCAGACGGGATTTTTTCTCCTCGTCAAGCCTGTCAATGCTGGCGGCACCGCCGATTACGAGGATTAACGACTTTGGCTGCTGAATACCCAGCATTCGCAAAACATCGGTAGCGTTTGAACTTAATGGTACGATGACGGCATGCGCTCGATTTCCATTTGGAAAGTTAATTTCTCGTGTGTTTACGGTTTGATTCGCCTGTTTTGTTTCCATAGGTTATTACCGCCCTTCATAAATACATCAAGATGCGGCCAGTATACCCTGGTTTACGTGTCAAACGAACTTCTGAATGAAGTCAAGATTTTACTAAATGTATGATATCTCACAATTTGTGCTTACTATCGAGTGAATTTACAATTTTCCATAGGAATAGTAAAGCAATAAATGTTGATGAATAGAAATAGTTTAAAAATGTGTCAGGGGTGGTTTCCCTATCGGGTACACGTTAAAACCGATTTCATAGATTTTCTGGTGATCTAAAATATTACGTCCGTCAAAAAGAAAGGCGGGTTTTTCCATCTTCTCAAAAATCTTTTCGTAATCCAGTGTTTTATATAAATCCCATTCGGTCATAATTGCTATGGCGTGTGCATTCTGCGCAGCCTTAAAAGGATCGTGTTCGAACTCAATATTTTGCCGGACGTCCTTTAAATCCTGCTCCGCATTCTGTAATGCCTCAGGATCAGTGATAACAATGCGGGCATGCTCTTCAATTAATTTTCTGGCAACATAAATAGCCGGTGATTCGCGGGTATCGCCCGTATTCGCTTTAAAGGCAAAACCAAAAAGGGCAATACGTTTGTGGGCAATCGTATCAAACATGGTATGGATCATCTTCTGAACAAAGCGCTCCTGCTGGTACTCATTGATCTTTACCACATTTTCCCAATATTGAGCAACTTCATGCAGACCATAACGCTCGCAAATATAGACCAGGTTGAGGATGTCTTTCCTGAAACAAGACCCGCCGAAACCGACGCTTGCGTTAAGAAATTTCGGGCCAATCCTGGAATCCATGCCGATTGCATGCGCTACCTTTTTGATATCCGCCTCCGTTCTTTCGCACAAGGCTGAGATGCTGTTTACCGAAGAAATTCTTTGTGCCAAAAATGCATTTGCCACAAGTTTTGAGAGTTCCGCACTCCAGACATCGCAGGTAATAATCCGGTCTCTTGGAACCCAATTGGCATAGATTTCAACGATTTCTTCCATTGCTTTTCGCCCCCTTTCAGTTTCCCGGGAACCAATAAGCACTCGATCCGGTTTTTCCAGATCGGAAATGGCTGTTCCTTCGGCGAGAAATTCCGGATTCGAAACTACATCGAAGTGGATTCCTTTATTCTTTGCATGGAGAATCCGTTCCATAGCCTCAGCAGTCCTGACGGGTAATGTACTTTTCTCAACAATGATTTTATCTGATTCTGCAACACGAACAATGTCTCTGGCGGTTTTTTCCCAAAACTGCAGATCCGCGGTTTTGCCAGCCCCACCACCATACATCTTGGTGGGTGTGTTGACAGAGACAAAAATAATATCGGCCCTTTTGATATTCCCTTCTATATCGGTAGAAAAGAACAAATTTCTGCCCAGCGCTTTCCTGACAGTCTCCAGCAAGCCCGGCTCATAAATGGGCAGATTTTCCGTTTGCCATGCCATAATCTTTTGTGGGTTTATGTCAGCCACAGTTACTTTATATTGCGGACATTTGGCCGCAATCATTGCCATCGTAGGTCCGCCAACATATCCCGCGCCAATGCAAAGTATATTTTTGTTAAATTTTTTATCAGACATATCTTTGTGTTCTCTTGAATTTTGGTTAAGTGGATAAATTAACATCCCCTATGAGTTTATTCTTATCTTTTCCATAATTCAAGAGATAAGTATATTATCTCAGTTATTCTTAAAACAAAAAGGCAACTCATTTGAGTTGCCTTTTTGTTTTTTACACGTTTGTGAATTTGTTAAACTACCAGCACTTTGCTTGTCAGATTAGTGCTTGTGATGGCATTCACACTTGCAATCCTTCTCTGCCTTGGATGGCGCATGTCCGCACTTGTCGCACTTCTTTTCCTCTGCCATAGCAGTGCCTGCCAATACGCTATTTACAACACCAACACCCAACACCAATGCACCCACTATAACAAGACTATAACCAAACCTCTTTAACATTTCCTTCTCCTCCTTCGTTTCAGGAAACTTTAGCCATGCCGCCGAGAGCGCCCTCAGCATACTTAGCTGGCCACAATCTCATGTTATTATATACACAATTTGTTTGCAAGAAAATTAGCGGTGTGTGATTTAAAATAATGTATGCTTTTCCATACATTTCCAGATGCTTTAATAGGAATGAAATAATACATAACGCAGCAGGGCCGCAACCAAAAAAGCTCAACCACAAAGAACACAAAGTTTTACACAAAGATCACAAAGAGAACCTTACAGAAAAAAGACGTTTTTGTGGAGTAATACTATAAAGCAGCAGCGCCGCAACCAAATCCCCCCTTATGCTTCGTTGTGAGCTCGGTCGAACGAAAGGGCGGTATCATGCTCTACGGATTTACCTTCTTCTTTACAATGTGATGAAAGTGCTTTACAATGGAAGCCGCGCACTGCATATTTTTACGTTCCTTTGTTGTAAGCTCTTAGCTGTAGCGCGAACTTCAGTTCGCAGGACAGCGACATAAATGTCGTGCTCCATGTTCCAATTCATCCGGATTTGTGATTTAAAATCATAAAAATCTATTTTGTTCTTTATACCGGCATATCCACGTTATGAAATATTTTTCCATAGGGAAACTTGATTATCGGCTGCTCGAAAGATTGCTTGGCTTAAATCCTATAAGTGATCCGAGGGTCATCGTTGGTCCAGGGATCGGTGAAGATGCGGCCGTCATCGACTTCGGGAAGAAGTATCTCGTAGCCAAGACAGACCCTGTTACCTTTACCACGCACCGCATTGGCCGATATGCCGTCAACGTAAATGCCAATGACATTGCCACGATGGGGGCCACCCCGAAGTGGTTTCTGGCAACGCTATTACTCCCCGAAGGGAAGACGACTGCAAAACTGGTAACACAAATTTTCAAAGATATCATTCAATCAGCCCAAAAACTTGATATTACTTTGTGCGGCGGCCATACCGAAATTTCTTATAAGATCGATCGACCCATTGTCATTGGACATATGCTGGGCGAGGTTGAAAAGGATAAGCTGGTGGTAAACGCAAATGCGAAACCAGGTGATGACCTTTTACTCACAAAGGGTATTGCCATAGAAGGAACCGCTATTATTGCGCGAGAAAGGGCAACAGAAATCGAAAGGGAATTTGGAAATCGATTCGTTAAAAGGGCACAGGCATTTATAGAGAAGCCTGGATTGAGTGTCGTTGCGGACGCCTTGCTGTCAAATAAAGTAGCCAGGGTCCATGCCATGCACGACCCTACAGAAGGTGGACTGGCTACCGGTATAATGGAACTTACAAAGACATCAGGAACTGGAATTGTCATTGATGAAGAAAAGATTCTGTGCTATAAAGAAACCGGACAGATTTGCAAGCTGTTTAACATCCAGCCGCTCGGTCTTATCGCATCGGGGGCACTCCTGATTGCACTCGATCCAAAAGATACAAAAGAAGTTATTGCCATCCTTGCAAAGAATGGTATAGTATGTACGAGGATTGGGAAGTTTACGAAAAAAAATGAAGGATTAAAGCTTATAAGAAAAGATAAACTTGTAAAAATGCCGACATTTAAGGTAGATGAGATAACAAAGGTTTTATAGGGAGGAAATGATATGCCAGACTACGGACCGTACAAGAGACCCCAGGACATACGTTTTGAAGATATACCGTGGGGATCAATAAAAAAATTTATCCCCCCCTTATTGATTATCATCTTTGTCGTTATTACGGGGTATACGGCCTTCTACACCGTGAAGGCTAATGAAGAGGCGGTTATCCTAAGATTTGGCAGATATATAGAAACAGTAGGGCCTGGACTGCATACCAAGGTTCCATACGGCATTGACCGGATACTAAAGGCAGAGGTCAAGCGGATCTATAACGAAGAATTTGGATTCAGGACGGAGCAATACGGCTTTTCCAGTATGATTGATTATGAATATCCGGAAGCAAAGGAAGAAAAATTAATGCTCACTGGCGATCTTAATTGTGCTGATGTGCATTGGGTTATCCGTTACAAAATAAAGGCGTTGGAGGAGTTTTTTTTCAATGTAAGGGATGTCAGAGAAACCATTCGGGGTGTTTCTCAGGCCGTCATGCGTGCCTTGATTGGAGACCGCTCTATTGATGAAGTCTTAACGATAGGCAGGACAGAGATCGAACAAAAAGCCAGGGAGGATATTCAGAAGATTTTGGATAATTACAAATGTGGCATTGACATCCAGACGGTGTTGCTCAAAGGAGTTGATCCGCCGGAACCGGTAAAAGATGCCTTTAATGCTGTAAATCAGGCGATTCAAATAAGAGATAAAATCATCAATGATGCCGAGGGGCAAAAAAACAAGATACTCCCGGCAGCAGAAGGAAAAAAAGAACAGGTTATTAAAGAGGCAGAGGGATACCGGATACGAAGGGTAAATGAGGCTACAGGGGACATCAAGGCATTCCTTGCCATATATGAAGAATACAAAAAGGCGGAGGACGTGACCCGGCGCAGGCTCTTTCTGGAAACCATGTCAAAAGTCATCCCGAAATGTGAAAGGTTGTATATCATTGACAAGGATATAAAGGGTCTCCTGCCTATGTTTGAGATCAACGAGGAAGGAGTAAAGCAATGAAGAAGCCCGTTATTATTATCATGCTTATCTCATTAGCTGTCGTATTGATATGTCTAAGGGCATCATTATATGTTACGGATATACGATTACAGGCAGTTATTACACAATTTGGGAAACCCGTGAGAACGGTTACAGAACCCGGTCTGTATGTTAAAGCTCCATTTATCCAGGAGGTCAGATATTTTGATAAACGGTTGCTGGAATGGAGTGGAGAACCTAGTGATATCCTGACGATGGATAAGGAAAACATCGTTGTCGGCACATGGGCTCGGTGGAAGGTCATCGATTCCCTCAAGTTTTACACTTCGCTTGGGACGGAGGCGCGAGGCCAGGGTGTGTTGGATGAAGTAATTGAATCAGCGGTAAAAAACGTGGTCAGCTCATATACCTTGAAGGAGGTACTACGAAATACCAATCGGAAGCTGGAATATACGACAAAAGAACTGGAAGAGGCGGAGGATATCAAAAAGGTCTTAATCAGGATGGGGCGCGATAATATCGTAGAAGAGATTAGAAAAATGGCATCACGCGCCCTGGAAGGCCGTTACGGAATCGAATTGGTGGACGTCCGGGTAAAGTACATTAACTACGTCGAGGCCGTCATTCCTAAGATATACGACCGCATGCGATCCGAACGTATTCGCATTGCAAACAGGTATGAGTCAGAGGGGCGGAAAGCAGAGGCTGAAATCCTTGGTTCCATGAAAAGAGAACTGGAGCGCATTGAGTCAGAAGGATATCGGACTGCAGAGGAAATCAAGGGACAGGCCGATGCTGAGGCGGTGAAGATTTACGCCGAGGCTTACGAAAAAGCGCCCGAATTTTATTCCTTTACCAAAACCCTGGAGACCTACGAGTCAACCTTTAATAAGCAGACACATCTCGTCCTTACTACAGATGGCGACTACTTCAGGTATTTGAAGAGTTTTCAGATGGAAGGCAAGACTGCTTCAGATTAAATGATGGTATAGAGCATTGCATAAATAAACTGTTTGGAGGTAAATTATATTCCGTACGGATAATTAACTCCGTAGGCGGCTTGTTTATTCCTATGGCTGTTTCAGATTTCACGCTTAAAATTGATTGTCATTGATTTTGTTTCGTGAAAAAGTTTTAGATGTATCAGATTTCCATGCAAGAAAAACGAAATCTGCCAGTTTAGTCTTATTCCAGAAGATGTAAAAGTTTAAGGCACTGATTGAAATCGTTGGGAATGTCTGCCGTGACGGATACTACCTTTTGAGTATACGGATGGACAAAGGATAATTGATATGCGTGGAGCATCTGTCTTCGGATCCGCCTCAAAAGCGGGTGTTCGATTGGTTTCCGATCGTATTCCGTTTCCCCAACAATCGGATATCCAAGAGAGGCAAGGTGGATCCTGATCTGATGCATCCTGCCCGTCCCGGTGTTTACCTCCAGATAAGAGGCGACTTTTCCTCTTTTTAAAAGCCTTGCGTGTGTCACGGCCTTTTGGCCATTGATTTGGGTATCTACGGTAAAGGTGTTTTTACCTATACTACCCCTTACAATAACCCTGTACGTCTTTTTGATAAGATTTTCTTTAAATAAGGTCTTCATGAGCTCAAAGGCATCCTTGTTCATCGCGAAGATAACTGCACCTGTGGTATCCTTGTCCAATCGATGAACAGCCTGAATATGGTTGTCTTTAAAGTATGTCCTCAGGTTACTTTCAAGGCTTTCAGGGCCATTTGTTATGATGCCAGAGGGTTTTGAAACGATAAGATACCGGTCGTCTCTATAAAGGATAGTATCTTTTTGAAATTTTTGGGGTTCAGTTTCTTTCGTGATGATTTCAATCAAATCCCCTTTGTGTAGCTGATAGGAGGCGATCCAAACCCGTTTTTTATTCACAAAAACTAATCGTTTATCGAGGAGTTGTTTTGCCTTTTTTTTAGATAAGGTTAGTTTCCTAGCGATAAAATGCAATAGTGCGTGTACGTCATCTTCATGAGTAACTATGAATTTCTGCATTGCCTTGTGAGAAATCTGTGGAAAATTACCTGCGTTTATCTGACCGATTTTATAATCTCGTAACCCCTTCTGTTGATTACCTCTGCATTACCAAACACGTTCTTCATAAATTTATAATGCCATGTTGCTGTTTTAGCCACAAGGTACGCCCTTCCCTGCGGCTTTAGCGCCCTATAAGCGATGCTAATAAAGAGTTCCGAAATTTTATAATGGGAAAAATATGGCGGATTTCCCGTAAAAAGAGTGAATCCGCCTTCTTCCTTTATTCCGGTATCGCTCATTACCAGTTCATAACGTTCCAGGCCGTTGAGCTGACAGTTTTTTTCTGTTATATAGAAAGCGCGTGAATTAGAATCAACAAAGCAGACCCTGCTTACATCCTGGTTTACTGCGATCGACATCCCAATGGCTCCGCAACCACAACCCATATCCAATACGGCATCGTCTTTTTGAGATTCCACAACGGCAACTTCTGCAAGCGCCAGTGTTCCCTGATCTATTTCCCTGTGCGAAAAGACACCGGGAATGGTAAGGAGGCGGACAGTCTTTTTTCCAAAAATCGTCATGGCGCACTCAGCCTGAAAATTTCTTACTCGTTTCAGTCTTTCCTTCTTTTTGGTTACTATGCAGTAACCTGTTTTGGTCTGAGAGTAAACAGAGAACCCCCCAAAAACCTTTTTCACTTGTTTTTGGATCCACGGGTCATTCCCCTCGAGTGAAAAAAAGCATTTCCCGCCTGTTTGCAATGCCTGGTGGACTTGTTGAATGAAATCCAGCGCCAATTCCTTTGTGACGCCGCCTTTGGACAGTTGAAGAAAAATTACATCAAAGACGTCTTTCTGTCCCACGTACGGCTCACACCGCACCGTCACGGATGAAACTCCGTTTTTTGACAAGTTTCTCCTTATTTTATTTGCATAATATAAATCCATGCAATGCATGGTTATCTCCGCCTCAGGGTATAGATGTCTTGCGATAATGCCACACACACCAGTCCTGTTTTCGAGGAAAGAAATTCTTGCGGGGATGGAAAGTTCTTTAAGGATTTCAATGATTTGTATTTCAGTAACGTTCAGGCCGGAACGAGAGATGATCTTGTACTGATTACTTAAGAACGATTCTTCTTTTATCAGGGTTTGATTGTCCCGATCTGTGATGCAAATGATCAATTCCCTTCCCTTTGAATCCATTAAATGTTGAACTTCCTCAAGGGGTTTTAAAAATTACTGATGAGAACAAAAATGCAAAATAGGAAAACGATATTTTTGCCCGGCATAAAAAAAGCCCTTCGGCTATTATGGCCAAAGGGCTCTTGCATTCAAATTGGCTCCCCCGGTAGGATTCGAACCTACAACCAACCGGTTAACAGCCGGCTACTCTACCATTGAGCTACAGGGGAACCTTTTTATCGTCTGTTTCTCTGATTATTGCAAATAACCAAGCAATCTGGATAATTCTTTTTTCATGTCCTGGCGATTGACGATCATATCTAAAAAGCCATGCTCCAGCAAGAATTCAGCCGTCTGAAAACCCTTAGGAAGTGAACGTTTTATCGTCTCCTGAATAACCCTGGGGCCTGCAAAGCCTATCAGTGCTTTCGGCTCGGCGATCGTTATATCCGCCAAAGATGCAAAACTGGCCATTACTCCACCCAAAGATGGATCTGTTAGTATCGATATATATAAACCGCCAGCCTCTTGAAATCGCGCTATAGCAGCACTCGTTTTTGCCATTTGCATGAGGGAAAATACGCCCTCCTGCATACGAGCGCCGCCACCCGAACCTGAAATAATGATCAAAGGCAGTTTTTGTTCCATAGCTTTTTCTGTAATTCGAGTAATCTTTTCTCCGACCACCGACCCCATGCTTCCCATGATAAAACTCGGATCGGTAATCCCGATCATTATCTCTCGGCCATTAATCATTCCCTTTCCAACAATTGCAGCCTCTTTCAAACCAGTCTTTTCTTGTTCAATGGCTACCCTTTCCGGGTACGTTACCCGATCCTTAAAATTTAACGGATTGCACGGTACCATAGTAGCCCACATCTCTTCGAAGCTGTTTTCATCGAGCAGAAGTTTTAACCTATCCCTGCTGAATATCCGAAAGTGATAATTGCATTCGGGACAAACGAACATCCTCTCTTCAACTATTTTTTTAAAGATCATGCCCTTACAGCCATCGCAACGTATCCACAAGCCGTCAGGCATATCCTTTTTTTTTCTGAAGAAAATCATTTGGGAGACAACCACCTGTTATAAAATTCTTTATACCTACCCTAAAAGAACAATTCAATATCAGTGATTATTGCTAACACTGATTTAAAGAACTCCCCGCATGGTGAGAAATTCGCTTTTTTTACATTACAACGACTCACTTTGACGTCGTTGCCTATATCTTGAAATTCTGACACAAGAAAATACGCTATATTAGTTTATAAACTTTTAATCAAAAAACAAGTTGTTTTTTACAACCAATTGCTTTACGAGCATAAATTTTTCTGAGAGACTGTTACAAAATTTACCCGTTTATCCTATGATGACATTCCTCTCGGACAACCTGCTCTGCTATTTGTCTGAGGGTTTTAATTGCATTACAGGGATCATTCGTTTTGAAAATCGCGGAAGCTGCAACTATCACGTTAGCCCCTTGCCGGACAGCTTGTGAAATGGTTTCTGTGGTAATACCACCATCTACCTCGATATCCATTCCCTCTGGCGCTATACTGCGCAATCGTGCAATCTTCGGTAAAATCTCTGATATAAATCTTTGTCCCGCAAAACCAGGATTTACAGACATGACAAGTACCATATCTATCGTATCCAAAAGGTCTTCGACCAGCCCGGTCGGTGTGTCCGGATTCAGCGACACACTGGCCTTTAACCCGGCACTCTTAATCAACGAGACAACTTCTCCAGGTTTTTTTGTAGCCTCTATATGGAATGTTATCAGATCACCTTCCCCCGCTGCATCGGCAAATACATTTACATAACGTTCAGGGTGCTCAATCATCAGGTGCATGTCCAGAGGTACCTGAGTAATACGCTTTATTCCTTCTACAAAGAATGGCCCCATTGTAATATTGGGGACAAAATGGCCGTCCATTACGTCGATATGGATCAAATCGATGCCAGCCATTTCTACCTTTTTGATGTCTTCTTCTAACCGTACAGGATTGGCGGCGAGAATGGATGCCGCAAGCTTTATTCTTCGCTGCATAATCTTTTATATTTGCGTTTCCTCTGCATAATTCTCAGGAAGTTGAGTTAAAAGGCGTCTTACATTCTTTCTTTGTTTGCCCATTCTGTCAGACTGGCGAAGGCGAAGTGTTTCTTGCACTTTTTCTTCTGTCTGATAGCGATGCGATTCCAGGGAGTTCGCCGCCTTCTAATAATTTCAGGAATGCCCCACCACCTGTAGAAATAAATGATACCTCGTGTGTCTTTCCTGCTTTATGAAATGCCATATCGGTATCACCACCACCTACAATGGTTGAAGCATGAGAACTGGTTACTGCGTCTACCATGGCATACGTCCCCCGGCTAAAAGCGTCGAATTCAAATGCCCCCATAGGACCATTCCAGACGATGGTCTTTGCATCCTGAAGCGCCTCAGTGAACAGCTTTGTGCTGGCCGGACCGATATCAAGGGCAATCCACTTTTCCGGTATTTCCTGAAAAGGAACAACCTTCGTTTCCGCCCGCTCATCAAAATTTTCTGCAACAACAAAATCCACCGGTAAGTATAATTTTATGCCATTTTTTCTGGAAATATCCATAAGATTTTTTACTACGTCGAGCATGCTATCCTCAACCAGTGACTTCCCGACACCAATACCCTGTGCCTTGAGGAAGGTAAATGCCATAGCCCCTCCAATAAGAATCTTATCCACCTTTTTTGCCAGATTTTCAATGATCTTTATTTTGTCAGAGACCTTTGCGCCACCCAAAAGAGCAACAACGGGCCGCATGGGATTATTGATCGCGTTCTCAAAATAATCCATCTCTTTTTTGAGTAAGAATCCCGCCGCCGATGTCACATAGTCGTCGACACCAATCATTGAGGCGTGTTTTCTGTGACAGTTTCCAAAGGCATCTTGTATAAACACATCACAGAGGTTGGCCAATTCTTTCGCAAAAGAAGGGTCGTTCTTTTCTTCTCCCGGATGAAACCTTAAATTTTCCAGGACAAGCACATCGCCGTAATGCATTTCTTCGATTTGCTTCTTTACTTTCGGACCGATACAATCCTCCGCCAAAGCGACCTTTACCTTTTCCCCGAGTAAACGCTGTAAACGCCTTGCAACCGGCTTCAAACTATACCTGGGATTCATTTTGCCATCCGGTCTGCCCAGGTGTGAAGCAATGATAACTTTTGCATCTTCATCTAACAAATAGTTAATAGTTGGCAACGTTGCGCGTATCCTCGAATCATCGGTGATATTTCCTTCGCCGTCCAACGGCACATTATAGTCCGTCCGCACCATTACCGTCTTTTTCCGGATATCAATATCTTTAATGAATAATTTATGCATAGGCATCTGATAAATGAGAATTGTTGAATGATTTTAGAGACGAGCGACCAATTCAATAAGGTCTACCATACGGTTTGAAAAACCCCATTCATTATCGTACCAGGCAACCACTTTTATCATACGTTTATCAATGACGTGAGTCAGCGCCGAGTCAAAGATACCGGAATGGGTATTCCCAATAATGTCTGAAGAAACGATGGGGTCATCACAATATTCCAGAATACCCTTCATCTCACCTTCAGCGGCCTTTTTCATGGCGGCATTCACCGCATCTGTGGTTGTGTCTTTTGATACCATTGCAACGAGGTCCGTTACTGACCCATTGGCGACGGGCACACGCATGGCCAGCCCATCCATTTTGCCTTTCAGTGATGGGATCACTTCTCCAATGGCCTTAGCAGCTCCGGTCGTTGTGGGAATGATATTCATCGCAGCCGCCCTTGCCCTCCTGGGGTCTTTATGGATAAGATCAATAATGCGCTGATCGTTGGTATAGGCGTGAATCGTCGTCATGAGGCCCTTTTCAATCCCAAAATTATCGTTTACAACTTTTGCTAAGGGCGCCAGGCAATTCGTTGTGCATGAGGCATTGGATATAATTTTATATTCAGGTTTAATATCCTTGGTATTGACACCCACGACAATAGTAGCATCAACTTTGTCTTTTGCCGGCGCTGAAAGTATAACCCGTCTGGCCCCTGCATCCAGATGTTTGGCGCAATCTGCGCGGGAAGTGAATATCCCCGTTGATTCTATGACAATATCCACGCCAAGGGATTTCCATGGCAACTTTAGTGGGTCTTTCTCCATGAACAACTTTACCTCTTTACCGTTCACTATTAATGACTTTTCTTGTGCCTCTACACTTCCGTTGAACCTGCCATGCACCGAATCATACTTTAATAACATCGCCAACGATTTCGAGTCGGCGAGGTCGTTAATAGCCAATACGTCTATGCCTCCCCGTTTGGCAATCACCCGGAATACATTCCTTCCGATCCTTCCGAAACCATTTATACCAACCCTAACAGCCATAGCTACCGTCCTTTTGTCTATTTATATAATAAAATCAATGAGTTAAGTTAAAACAACACTAAAGCGTGTATGATAAAATGACAAACAAAAGACAAGGTATTGTAAGCAGGCAGGTACAATTTGTCAAGCATTTTAATAATCCCGCCGCGGGCGAAGAAGGCCAAACAGATGCAATAAATTTCGTTGATTAATATTTCTGCAGAATTGCCCAGGTGCTAGAAAATAACCGCCTAATTTGCATTGAAAATATTCAAAATACCATTACAATAAGAAAATTAAAAATCGTAAAAATACTCAAAGGCATTATAAAATTTCATACGAAAAACAAGCATCGTCAAAATCGTTTATGTCAGAGTCACATTCTTTGTTTCGCTCCGTCAGGATTATTAGTGTCTGTACCTTCTTAAGCCGCATACTTGGTCTTGCACGTGATATGATATGCGCCAGCATTTTTGGTACAAGCATGGTATGGGATGCCTTTACCGTTGCTTTTAAGATACCAAACCTGTTTCGGCGCCTCTTTGGCGAAGGCGCCCTTAGCGCCGCTTTCATCCCCATTTTTACCGAACATATCGAAAAACGTGGCAGAGAAGAGGCATTTGTCTTTTTCAACGTCGTAGCCACGGCACTTGTTGTTATCCTGGGTGGCATTGTCTTGCTGGGCGAGGGGTCTTTCTTTGTCATTCCACGAATCTTCCAGATGCAGGAAAAATGGGCACTTATTTTTAAACTGCTGATTATCATGTTTCCCTACGTCTTCTTCATCTGCCTGGTGGCCTTTATGGGCGCTGTATTGAACACCCTTCGGCATTTTTTTATGCCCGCCTTTGCGCCGGTTGTCATGAACGTATGCTGGATATTGGGAGCTGTCCTGGCTCCTTATACAGGAAAGACACTGGAAAAGATGATTTATGCAGTTGCCATTTCGACCTTTCTTTCAGGCCTCATCCAGGTGATTATCCATGTTCCCACAATGAGAAAGAAAGAATTATATTATCGTCCCATTCCCCAATTTTCTCATCCGGGTCTGAAAATGGTATTGACCCGCATGGCACCTATTGTCTTCGGACTGGGTATTGTTCAGGTCAATGTTTTGCTTGATAGCCTTATCGCCGTTGGATTTTCTTCCCCACAGGGTGGACCAGGCAGCTTCAATTTTGCAGGAATGACCGTCCATTTTCCCATGAAGTCCGGTGCCGCGTCCGTACTCTATTACAGTGACCGGCTTATTCAGTTTCCTTTAGGGGTATTCGGCATCGCCATGGCAACTGCAGTATTCCCACTCTTTTCCACCCATGCAGTGCGGGAAGACTGGGGTAACTTTTCCAATGCCTTCAATAAGGCCTTAAAATTTATGCTTTTCATTGGCATTCCCGCGTCTCTGGCAATCATTATGCTCCGTGAGCCGATCGTCGATCTCCTTTACAGGAGAAACCAGTTTAATGCAGAATCTGCTTATCGCACGTCACGTGTTATCCTCTTCTATGCCGTTGGGATTTGGGCATACTGCGGTTTGCATGTATTGATCCGTGCATTTTACTCAGTCAAAGACACCGTTACCCCGGTAAAGGTGGGGGCAATGTGCGTCGGCTTAAATCTCATATTGAATCTTTCGCTTATCTGGGTATTGCAGGAAGGCGGTTTAGCTCTCTCTACGGCTATCAGCGCCATTGTTCAAATCATTATCTTAACCATCATATTACAAAAAAGGCTCCGCGCTAAGATAGGAAATGAAGTTTTTGTCTCGTTACAGAAAACCGTAATTGCATCAATAGTAATGGCACTAGCCTGCTGGTTTGTCCTCAGGATGTTTCCTGATTTGAATGGTGGCGGAAGTCTCTATTTTAAGGGGCTCCGATTATTTGTCCCCATGTTAGCCGCCTTCGCCGCATTTGCTGGAACTTCTCTGATAATCAAATCAGAAGAATTTGTACACCTGGTCAAACTATCCTTAAGAATTACGTAGTAATTGCATTTCAGATTGCGAAAAGAAATGCCACAATATTGACATCAAAAAGCAAGCCCCGACCCAACGAACCTCTTTTCCTCAGTAAATTTCCCCTTGATGAAACAATGTAAGCAGTTATAATGATTTTTATCAAAATTTCTGTAAATTCAAATATTGTTACGACCTACAGAAGTTTCGCAGTTATGAATATTGAATTCTTCCAGTCCATCGCCCTGTCAGTGGCTAATGAACGCTCCGTGGGTGTTGTTTTTCGTAATATCGTGAATGGGTTGGCGGACGACCCGGATGTTGTTCTTGCCAGGATTTGGCTCATAGAGCCGGGCGATATATGCCATGCCTGTCCCTGGTTGAAGAATTGTCCTGACCAGACGAGATGCCTGCATCTGGTGGCAAGTAATGGCCGGTCGCTTCGTCGCAAACAGCGCTATACCGGGCTGAAAGGCCATTATAAACGCTTTCCCCTTTACACGACTGAATCGTATGACAATACTGCTACCGGGAAAATTGGCTATACCGGTGGAACCGGCAAGGCTATTTTACGAAACGATATCATTGAAAATCCAAACTGGCTGCTGGATCCGGAGTGGGCAAAACTGGAAAAAATAGCCAGTTTCGCAGGACAACCACTTGTCTTTCGTGATGAAACACTTGGTGTGTTGGCGCTTTTCAGCAGAAAGGTCCTGGATCAATCGCACCTGGTGATGCTTCGAACCTTTGCCTACAACGCCGCGTCTGCGATTGCCAATGCCAGGGCATTTGAGGAAATCGAACAGTTACGTCACCGGCTGGAACTGGAAAATGAATATCTTCGCGACAAAGTGCGGGATGTAGCTGCCTTTGGAAACATCGTAGGACAGAGCCCTGCGTTGGAAAAAATTCTCCGGCAAATAGAGCTGGTAGCGCCTACCGACGCTACCGTGCTTATCCATGGAGAGTCAGGGACGGGAAAAGAACTTATTGCCCTGGCGATTCACCAGAGAAGCAAGCGAAAAAATCAACCCCTCATTAAGGTCAACTGTGCATCCATCCCCCGGGAGCTCTTTGAGAGCGAGTTTTTTGGACATGTAAAGGGCGCATTCACGGGAGCGCTGAGGGATAGGACTGGCAGGTTTCAGCTTGCAGACGGGGGAACGCTCTTTCTTGACGAGGTGGGAGATATACCCCTGGAACTACAAAGCAAATTACTGCGCGTGCTTCAGGAAGGCGAGTTCGAAAGGATTGGCGAGGAGAAGACCCGGCGGGTAAACGTGCGGGTAATTGCAGCGACCAACCGGGACCTGAAAAAGGAGATGGAGGCAAAACGGTTCCGGCAGGATCTGTACTTTCGGTTAAGCGCCTTTCCCCTGGAAATCGTTCCCCTCAGAGACAGAAGTGAGGACATTCCCCTCTTAGCGAAAGAATTTGTAAAGCAGATATGTCAGAGCATGGGGTTGAAAGAGTTGCCGCTAAAGAAAAAGCATATTCTTCAACTTCAGAACTATGATTGGCCTGGAAACATACGGGAACTGCGCAATGTGATTGAGCATGCAGTAATCGTGTCGAGAGGCAGGGAGTTGAGACTGGATTTGCCGGAAATTCTTAAAGAAAAACCCTTACCGGTGGTGCCCGGTTGTGCAAAAAGCTTGGAACAATCAGAAGAAATCCTAACGTATGAGGATTTACGAAGGCTGGAAAAGGAAAACATCCTGGCAGCCCTCCGTCAAACAAAGGGGAAGGTGTCAGGCCCTGGCGGGGCGGCGGAACTCCTCGGTATGAAACCTACTACCCTGGCATCCCAAATGAAAGCATTAGGGATTCAGAAACGGCTTTAGCCCGTATTCCCATCGAAGGGTGATGTTGATATAAAATGGCTTATTTTACGCATAACACGATCTCTTTGATGGAAATGTGTCCTGCTCATTTTTCGTATTAAAAAAGGAAGCTGTGCAAACTTCGCACAGCTTCCTTTAATTCTTCAGCTACTTAGAGGAAAAAAGCTATCACAAATTAATGCGTTTTTCCCATTGATCTTGCACCTTCATCCTGACCTTCACCATGATGAGCATCATGCCCACTCCTCATGCCCAATTCATTCAGTTTCCTGTTAATGTACTCAACTTCCTCAGCCGGTGCATGGTGCGTATCTAACCAACCTGGATCCGGACACAGATCGAATATGGTCTTGCCAGGATGATTCTTTACGATGTAAGGACCGGTCAACTGATCAAGCCAGTCGCCTGTCTTCCAGTAACTTTCTGGAACCCAAGTGATGCCAACCTTCTTCTCCAGAGCAGCAAGCCTCCTTGCCTGAGTAGCGTCCTGTTTTATATTAACCAGCCAACGATCCATACCGAATGAACCATCGTTGTAGGTGGCATCGTTCCATGAACCATGTGCCATACCCTTAAAGATGTATGTCTGGAAGTATCCAACACTCTCAAAGCACAGCCTTTCTATATCTGAACAGTTTGACATCCTGAACTCACCAGATTCACCTGTCTTACCACCGTACTCTGGACCATCATGATAAGCGCCGATCTTCAAACTCCATACGTGCTGACCTGACCAGTCAGGGCACAGATCCTTTGGCATTGGATCAGCAACTCCATCCTTAATAAGACCCTCTGCCACCTTGAACGTTTCACGATATTTTAGACCAGCATCCTTAACGGATTCATCCATTGCCTGCAGGTTTTCCTTGGCAAATCTTGGTGAATGACAATCGTCGCACACCGATGCCCAACGGTCTCTCTTCTCTTTCCAGATTGGAGCGCCACGATCCGCCATGGACATACCCATACTGGTATACACCGTGCTAAACCTCTGTATGTTATGATGACCACCCCTCATATGACAATACTGGCAGGTTGGGCCAACATAATCAGCATCGGCCAGCTTCTTGTCCCAGTCAAACTGCTTTGGATCCCACTTGTTCACCTGATACACTGTACCATGGAGACCGATATCATATGCCTCCCAGTCCCTGTGGTCTTTACCCCAGTGGCAGGTCTTGCACTGTTCTGACTTCCTTGCAACCTTCGGATCAAACTGATGCCTCTGGTGGCAGGTGCTGCACCTTTCTTCCGGGCTGGTATGACAGAACGTGCAACCAGCGGTGTCTCCCGGTGGTCTTTCAATTGACCATGCACATTCTACCTGTGCAAAACTTGAACAGGAAGCGTGTGAACCAATACCACCCTGACCCTGCTCTGAATACTGCGTCTCATGGCATTCGCTGGTGCCACAAGCCTTTGATGACGGCATGGTCAACTTCTGGTGGTTATT
>JABWAQ010000110.1 GCA_013360945.1 Candidatus Brocadia sp. | reverse complement strand
AAAAGATGGAATAAAAAGGATAATCAATGGAACTTTGTGATCTTTGTGTAAAACTTCGTGTTCTTTGTGGTTGCGCTTTTTTGGTTGCGGCTGTGCTGCACTGGGAAACATCTAAAAGCTTGCACGGTTCCCGTGGAGTTGCTGTCGTAACGTGATCCCTGTGTCTGAATCCCCGGACGCGGCTAAACAGCTTCTCTGTTTTTCCTTTCAATCCATCCACCACCAACAACCGTGTCATTGTCATAAAAAACGACGGCCTGTCCTGGTGTAATGGCCTTCTGTGGCTCTCTGAACACGACATGCACTTTATCTGTTCCGTAAGGATTTATGGTTGCAGGCGCTGGAAGATGCTTGTATCGGATCTTTGCCTGCACCTCTATTGGTGAATGTAGTGAATCAAAGGAAATCCAATTGAGCGCGGACGCTGACAATTCATTTTCCATGAGTTCGTCATCGGTGCCAATCACTACGGTATTTTCCTGTGGATTGATATCGATTACGTATCGTGGCGTGCCCAGGGCAACACCAAGTCCCTTACGTTGTCCAATAGTAAAGAACGGCGCTCCTGGATGCATTCCCAGAATATTTCCCCCCGTATCCTTGAGAATTCCCGGGGTTATAAGGTCATTAAACCTTTCGTGTAAAAGGGTATGATAATTATTGTCCAGGACGAAACAGATATCCTGGCTTTCAGGTTTATCCTTGGTTTTTAAATTCAAGTTCCTGGCCACTTGCCGTACGGATTCCTTGGTTGCCGTACCCAAAGGAAAGAGGGTTCTTGCGAGCTGCTCCTGATTGAGTGAAAACAACACATAGGATTGATCTTTCCGGACATCAATGCCTTTTTTGAGAAGATACCTGTCCTTTACTTTCTCTACTCGTGCATAGTGTCCTGTGGCAATAAAGTCGGCATTCAGCATTCTGGCAAAATCCAGTAGTTTGCCGAATTTTAATTCCTGATTGCAGAGTATGCATGGGTTGGGTGTTCTGCCGTTGAGGTATTCAGTACAAAAAGTGTCAATGATACGATTAAAGGCGTCTTTAAAGTTTAACACATGAAATTGAATGCCCAGTTGGTCTGCTACGACTCGGGCATCGTTGGCATCCTCCAGGCTGCAGCAGGCTTTTGTCCTGGTTGTGGCGTCGTATTTGTCAATGCCCAGGCGCATGAACAGGCCAATGACCTCATAGCCCTGTTCTACCAGGAAATGTGCGGCAACACTGCTGTCAACGCCGCCGCTCATGGCAACAACAACTTTTGTCTTCATATCTTTAAAAGGTAACCACAGATTTCGCAGGGTACACAGAAATTTTTAGTTTGACACACCGCCCAATTAAAGTTTAAGAGGCACAGGCGTAAAGGATACGAGAAATATGATAAACAGGATAATACCAAGCATCCTGCGCTTGGGGTCGAGTGTGGTTGTCTCATCTGTAGGGGCGGGGTGTTTGAATCCGAAAATGAGGAGTAATATGGCAAAGACCATCCACCCCGGATAGAGCAAGATGGCAATTACGCAAAAAATAAAGATACCAAAGCGATACACAATAGTGCTCTTTTTGCCCAATAAGGCATACATAACGTGCCCGCCGTCAAGTTGCCCGATGGGGAGCAAGTTAAGCGCAGTTACAAATAACCCTGCCCACCCTGCAAAGGCAACGGGGTGAAGATAGATATCCATACCTTCCGGGAGGGTTCCCAATACGAGTTTGGCAATAAATGAAAACAAAATTGGTTCTCCAAGCCCAAGGTATTCAGAAGCATCGCTTGGTACAGGACGCACATCGGAAAGGATGAGTCCAACAATAATAGCAGGGATAGAAAACGAAAGACCAACCAGGGGGCCGGTTGCACCAATGTCAAATAAAGCCTTTTTGTCAGGAATAAGCCCCTTCATCTTGATCACCGCGCCAAATGTGCCAAATGGCGGAAAAGGAAGGGGCAGGAAATAAGGCATTGTGGCTGCAACATGATACTTCCGGCACATAAAAAAATGTCCCAATTCATGAGAAAGCAGGATCGTCATTATGGTAATTGAATACCACAACCCATTAACATAATACGTGGTCAAAAACGTTGCAATAAAGAGCAAGATATGGATGCGCGCCTTGCCAAAGAAATTTGCTGGAGTAAGTTGTTCCATGATTCAATGTTAAAGAATTTCAAAGCTGCGGTTGTAGAGCAACGAGCCTCATCGCCCTACAAATAAAAAGTCGCCGAAGGCATAATTAAAAAATGGTATCAGAAAAAGGTATTAAATTCAAACGGTATTTGAATGCCTTTTGAATGACATGGTCTTTGAAAGCATAATAAAATTCGATATGTAACGGATGTTCACCCCAGTTAAAATACATAAGTATAGAATATATGGTTTGTTAACGTTATTTTGCTGATAAATATGTGGTCACTAATATATTGTTATTATTCAATAATATATTTGACATTGATGAATAACATGGCATATTGTGATGGACTTGTCGGCTCAAGCCAAAGGCATTGATTACCACCAACTCCTCTCAGACCGGCCCTGGCCCTTCATGGCATTCGTCCAAAAACTCGCCCACCTCATGGGTCGCAAAGGCGTCATCTCCTCCTTCCAGTCCCAGGAACTCGAAACACTGAAAAAATCTTTGACTCCGATGCCAAAGACCTGATCCACGAGTTCCCGGCAGGTATCCCCAGACAAATCAGTGCCATTTCCACCGCCTGCCTGATTAACGCCTCTGTCAAAAAATCCCAGAAAATCACCTCGGATATCTTCCATCAGGCACTTACCGAGCTTCAATCTTTTTAAGGAGAAACCCCTATGACTCGTCACCTCTCTGCTCAATTCTTACGCACCTTACGAAATGACATACCCATCGACCAACTCATTGCCAACTTCCTCGCAATCTCCAACAAAATCTCCGAAGGCTATTTCCGTTTCCTCTGCCCGCTCTGTTCTGATTTTCACACCGCTACCAACCCCAAAACCAATCTCGCCAGGTGTTTCCGTTGCAAAAAAAACTTCAACACCATCGACATTGTTATGACCGAATCCAACTCCTCTTTCCTTGATGCCGTACATCTCCTCAAAACGACTTTACCCACTTAATCTGAGAATTTCAGTGTCATTTATTGTGGGTCTTAGCAATTTCTGCTGGTATTTACCCCTCAATAATGATATCATCTCTTTGTACCCTTCCTTGTATGGTATTTCGAATTTTTTACCTTACCTATTATACAAGATGGGCACAACTATTTTGTAATTTTTCCCCTCTTTTTTTCAAATATTTTTTCATTTTCCTAGGAAAATGAGCCTTTTCGCTCCTTTGTGCTTCTTTATCGTTCGACTGTTTTACAAATTCTTCACCACTGTCCATGCCCTCTTACCCTTGTATTATAAGGGATGGGGTATGTTTATGCGCCTGCTCTATAGTTAAAAACATTTTATAAAGGAGGAGGAATATGCTTTTATCACCATAAAATCAATTTTTCACAAGCAGAAAAAGAAAAACTTTGTATTTTGATTGAGAAATGATTCGTTAGATTCTTGAAACGAATGCCAAAGGACGGAATGTAATACTTTGGAACCGTGAGGGAATCTATTTATTGAAAGGAGTAATACTATGGGATCTATAGTTAATAACCTTAAAGCAACACACAAAGCAGCTGTTGGTTTATTAGGACAGGTTGAGTCTTCATCGGGGCAACAAAGGGTTGGTACCCTGAATGCATTGAAAGGAGCTTTGTTGGCTCATGTTGGCGAGGAAAACAAAATTATAAAAGAGGCAATAAACAAACCAAATGCCTCTGCATCATTTAAATCGTCCGCAAAAAAATTAAAAATGTGCAACGAAAACAAACTCATACACATTCAACAATAACCTGTTTTGTCCCATGCTAAATAGTTTCTATAAGATTTGTCGTTTCTTTTTATCTTTCAGTAAGGGATCGATTATATGACCCTTTATAGGAAAAGGAAAAGTCTTGATCGTTTTACCCTCGTGTTTTACCACCAGTTTCTTGCGCTGCGTAAAAATGGTTGCAACAATGTACTGCCCCTCAAGCTTTTTCCTGATAAAGTATTTTGTTAACCAATCGTCCAGAAACTTTTCTCCAAATTCGTCTCGGTGCACGGCTGCGATCTCTGAGACCTTTGTTCCCACATTCTTTGTATCTGCCAAGCCATTTATACAGTCATCCACGACTCCTTTGTACCAACTGAAGTATCTTGTTGTATCCGTGATCCTTCTTATACAACTGTATCGCTTCATACCGTTTTTCATATTCTTTTTGATTTTCCATCGTCTCCTCCTCCAAAATTGTTTTTGGAGAAAGCTTAGACGATGTGCACAAAAGTTCACGATGTTATGATATAAACCCCATAATAATTTGCTATGGATCTCTCATTGGTTTTTGATATCAGGACTGTAGTAGGGTGGGACATTGCCCTCATAATCAATTCCATGGTTCTAAAGCGGTCTTTTTTCATTTTTCAACGAATAGAGTGTTGCTGCAATGGCGGGAATGGAGTAGCTAAAGAAGATAATTCAAATTAAACAACGCTTGCTTCGCAAGTCTCTGGCTGTGGGAGTGTGGCCTTCCTGCTGCGTAGCATTTCCAGGAAACCTTCGATCCTTGTGGAAAATTGTCCCGGCATATAGTTGTGATCGTCAACACAATCTCCATCAAGGCTGAGGAGTGGATACCCTATCTTGTTTAATTCTCTTTTTAGCGTGGGTACCGCGGCATTATTTCTTCTGCAACCCCATGATGAGAATACAACCACGCCATCCACCCTGTAATCCCTGGCAAGTTTCTTGGTCACTTCAATACGCCGTTCTAACGGACCATTGTAATGGCTGGTAATAAGTTTTTTAGACAGACTCTCATAAGGTTTCTGCGGATCAAGCTTGTCCCAATAGACGTAATTTGTTTCTTCAAAGACGATCTTTACTCCCTGCTCCTCCTCTAGCTTTGTCAGGAAATCAATCTTAAAATACGGTTTCAATTCCAGCCAGAGGATTCTGATCCTGTCTTCAGGAGACCTTTTGTTTGCATTTCCTTTATTCTCTTCGGTCTTTTCGCGCAGTTCGGCGGCTAAGCTGGAAAAAAACTTTACGGACAACGGAGAGCCGATTAATAAATATCCGGGAAACATAAACCCCAGTGCATTACTGCCCTGAAGTGGGCAATAGGGGTCTTTTCTCAACTCATTGATTTCAAGCATCTTCTCCCGCGTTTGGTTCGAGTATTCAATTGCCTTTTCTAATGCTGCCCGATCCATCTTCTTTCCTGTCATTTCCTCCAGTCGCTGGGTGAAATCTTCGAGCTGCTTGGTAAGGTACTTAATGGAATAATCATCTGCCTCAAACGGAACATCAATAACTATGGTTTCTTTTCCTGTCACTGACTCACATATCTTCATCGTTTTAGTGTTATTATCGCAGAGTGTGGTGGTGGCGACCTGGAGGATGTTTTTGGGAAACAGATTTCTGAATGTGTGTCCAATAGCGGACCGATGAAAGGAACAGATGTCTGTAGGAACCCCGTATGATTCAGCCTCTAAAAGCCCCTGCGAACTCTGTCCTATACCCGCAAAGAGCGCAGCGCCAATTTCCAGGCAAAAGGGATAGAGTCCCATAGCAAACAGAATCTCCGAAGGAACGAACATAGTTGTCCAAACGGTCCGTTTGGGGTGAGAATATGCATTATAGAGATGCTTTACACCCACTCGGGACTGAACACGCAAGGCGGTCAGTTCTGTCTTTTTATTTCCGCGGCAGAAAAAGTAATATATCCTCAGGAACCGCAAAAGTTCTCTGAATATAATTGGGGAAATACGACAAAGGAATGGCTCTATCCATTCTTTGCACTTACGAATTGATGCGATGTTTTTCACTTACTCTTTTCTGGAGGCACTGGTTAATTGTTCAAGAAATGCCTCAACCCGTGTTTTGATTTGTCCTTCGCTACTGAGGGAGTAATCGCAGTTGAGGTGGAGGAGCGGGACATTTTTCTCATGAAACGTCTTTTTGATCATGGGATAATCCAAGAGATTATGATCACAGAACTTGAGGGTATGATAAATTGCTCCATGAATCGATTTTTCCTGCATGATAGACAGTACTTTGTTGATCCTCTCAAAGATATTGACCATACGGGAACAAGGGGAGCGCATGATATATCTTTTGGCTATTGACAGGATAGGGTCATCACTGATATTAACCTGGGCATCAAAATATCGGCTGCCGTTGCATAAATCTTCAGCAACAACCTTGGCACCGGCATCTTCTATAATCTTCATAATCTTTTCGTTTTCCATAATGCTGCCCCACACGAAAAGCCGGGGCACGTCCCGTGTATCACGTATACCGTCCCTTTGTTTCATAATGTGGGTTAAATAGATCTGAAATTTTTCAGGAACTACATTCACACCCTTCTTTAAGAGAGAAAATATCTCATAACCTGACTGCCCGATGTATCCACCCCAGTACTTCTGTAAAAACAGACGCACCTTTTCCCTGGCCGCGTTGTAAAGAGTAATACTCTGATTAATATCGTCATGATGGATTTTGAGTGTGAAAAAACTTTCTAGTTTTTCTTTAAAATTTTTAAGCAGGTTTGCATAATAAAAAACTGCGGCATCATCGGTGTTTTTGGGAATATCCAAAATATAATTAAACGACTTTTTCCCTTCGTCCAGTTTTACCCACGCATCATAAAGCCTGCGCATTCCGTCACATGAGTTGACAAATACCATCCCTTTAAAATCTTCCAGGTTACCATTGGTTTTTTGATCGACAACAGCCTTGATGTATGGACAGATATTGCCACAGAGTACTTCATTGGCAGAACAGGATTCTTTCTCGGATCCCTTGATCCTGACCGGATGAAATCCAGCGGCGCGAATCAGTTCCACCGGAGTATAGGAACAAAAATAGCCGATCTTAGGGAGTTTATGATCTTCTGCGGAAAATTCTACCAGAGACGTTTCGTCTGGGGTATTTTCAGGAATAGAGACAGAAACAGATACAGGGTTGTTATTCTTTGACCGTGCTTTTTCCAATGCAATCAACGCGGCGCCCAGAGCTCCATTGATTTGTGGCTCTCCCGATATCTTGATCTTACAGCCAAGATTCCTCTCTAACTCCGTTACAACGCCAATGTTTTTCGCCACACCACCGGTCATGACAATCTCTTCTTCTAACCCGATCCTCTTCACCTGTGCAGTGATGCGCTTGGCAATTGAGATATGTAATGCCCGGCAAATATCGGCTGTTTTGTGGTCTGCCCCAATAAGGGATACGACCTCGGATTCTGCAAAAACCGTGCAAAGGCTACTGATGGAGACGTTGTCTTTGCCATTCAACGAAAGCCCCCCCATGTCCTCAAGGTCTATCTCAAGGGTTCTTGCCATAACTTCCAGAAATCGGCCTGTTCCAGCGGCACACTTATCGTTCATGACAAAGTCAAGGACGTTCCCATTCCCATCCACCTTAATGACCTTGCTATCTTGTCCACCTATGTCAATGATGGTTCGGGCATTGGGGAAGTAATAATTAGCCCCCTTTGCGTGGCAGGTAATCTCCGTGACAACTTCATTGGCAAAGGGTACTTTTATGCGCCCATATCCCGTAGCAATAATATAATCAATGTCTTTTTCAGATAATGTATGTTCTGTTAGTATCTGCTGGTAAGTTTTATCCGCTGCCTTTTTACTGCTGGCGCCGGTTGGTATAATAATTGAGGAAAGTATTTCCTTCTTATCATTTATCAGAATTCCATTGGTTGACATAGAACCAATGTCGATTCCTAACGTATACATGCTTCAAAATCTCCTTTTTTATATGGTGGTTATTCAGGCTCTGGTTTGGGTGGTAGCATACTCATCCAGATATTGAATACAAACAATCCTACAGAGATTACCAGGAGACTCGCAAAAATTTCTGCGAGTGGATGTAACGGACGGAAACACACCAATCCCACAAGACCGACATTTGCAGTATAAAATTGTATATTGCCTAATTTAGGGTAGGCAAGCGGTGTCCCTGAAAATCGCGGCAGGATGTGGTATCCAACTCCAAAAATCATCATCGACATCCATCCAAGAAGGTTCAAATGGACGTGCGTGAAGAGAAGTTGAGCCGGGTAGTTCCTCATAGAAATCATAATTATACCCAGTATAGCTGCAATGAAAAAGTAAATCAGGCTTGCACGCACAAAATTTTTAGAAAGGGGACTCATATACTCGAAAGCTCCTTAGCTAACTGACAATAATAACAAATAAGTTTTCACAAAAAATAACAAAAAAATTAGAATATATTAAAAATATGGATTGTCAAATGAAAAATTAACGCGGTGAAGTAGGTATACCAGAAGATGCGATATTTTAATGCTGCCTTTTTGAAATATCAAACATTGTGTAGCATTTTTCGACAAATGGTTTTTCGTAAGCTTTTTTCTATAAATCGTGTCATCCCTTTGGGATTTTCCGGTCTGTCCATTTTCTCTGTTGGTTCTTAGCTGTTCAGAGAAAATATTCTCTGTCGGTTTTCGCTAATATAGTTACCACTGACGAGTCTATCTATGTCTTCAATAAATTGTTCGTTTAATGTAATGGCAATTTTTGTTTTTCTCATGATTTACCTCTGGTATGGCAATATATCATACCTATGGATTTGTCAATATTTTTCAAGAACGCCCAAGTCCACCTGCCGCTATGGAGCACCAGCGGAATAGCGGTCAGGTGCAGCGATTCGTTAGGCAAATTCAAAAATCTATCTTGTTGCTATCAGAGCCTCTTGTGCTTCGCGGGGTAGTTGGATAAGAATGAAATAGGATTGAGGATAAAGATAGTCTTCACCCGATTCATCAATAACTCTAATATATCCTTCCTTTTCAGCATCGTCGTCCGGGAGGACTTGATAAATCTTGCGTATTTCCAAATCCTCACAGTCTTTATTTCCTATACAAAGCGCAAATGTCTGATTTCCTTTTTCTCTTCCCATATTTTTAACCTAAAAATCTCTTAATTTTCATTTTCTTCCTGCCAATACCATGTGCTTCGTACCAGTGTACCTCGACATTACAGATACTTCCGTTTTCAAGACGAACTCTTCCAATGCCTTTAAGTTTGCGCCAGCGACCGTGACCAAATTGTTTCTGAATCCGCATTATATCTCGTATTCTTCCCCCTATGGCAATAGTTTCGATATCCTTAATTCACCCTATTATCTCAAAATACACAGGATTTTTCACCTTTATAATTTCAATTAATTGGAAAAACTATTTGCTTAAATCCATTTACTGGCGCAGCGTGATTAAAATAATTCTATTTTGGAACTTGTCCAGTGCCGTTACAGACTTTACAAATACCTTCCACGATAGTAATGTCTTTTTGATTGCCATGTCGGTCAAAATATGGTTTTTGTACACCACAAGAGCCACACGCGCACGTTGTCTTGCCATTACAATGTGG